>JAUIDM010000048.1 GCA_030428915.1 Alphaproteobacteria bacterium
AGCTCGTCAGGATTGGCTTCGGGATCGGCGGCAAGCGCCTCCATCACCTTCATTTCGACATTGCCGCCCAGCTGGATGTCGGTTCCCCGGCCGGCCATGTTCGTCGCGATGGTCACGGCGCCCAGCTTGCCGGCATCGGCGACGATCTTCGCCTCCTGCTCATGCTGGCGGGCGTTCAGGACGTTGTGCTGGATGCCTTCCTTGGTCAGCATTTCTGACAGCATCTCGGATTTCTCGATCGAGGTCGTGCCAAGCAGCACCGGCTGGCCCTTTTCATGCGCGGTTCGCACGCGCTTGATGATCGCCTCGTATTTCTCGCGCTGGGTCCGGTAGACCTGATCGTGGTTGTCGATCCGCGCCACAGGTTTGTTGGTTGGCACTTCGACAACGCCAAGGCCATAAATTTCCATGAATTCCTCGGCCTCGGTCGCCGCGGTGCCGGTCATCCCGGCCAGCTTGTCGTAAAGCCGGAAGTAGTTCTGGAACGTCACGGAAGCGAGCGTCACGTTCTCCGGGTTGATCTTGGTGCCTTCTTTCGCCTCGATCGCCTGATGGAGGCCGTCCGACAGGCGGCGGCCCGGCATCATCCGGCCGGTAAACTCGTCGATCAGCACGACCTCGCCGTTCCGGACGATGTAGTGCTGGTCCTTGTGGAACATCTTGTGGGCCCGCAGAGCCTGCGTGACATGGTGGACGATTGTCGTCGATTCCGGATCGTAAAGTGTCTGCCCCTCGGGCAGCGTGCCGGCCGCCCAAAGCCGCTGTTCAAGGAACTCGTTCCCTGCTTCGGTGAAGGTCGCGTTGCGCTGCTTTTCATCCAGCTTGTAATGTTCCGGCTGCAAGTCCGGGATGAACTTGTCCAGCGCGATGTAAAGTTCTGACTGATCCTCGCTCTGGCCCGAAATGACCAGGGGCGTCCTCGCTTCGTCGATAAGGATGGAGTCGACCTCATCGACGATGGCGAAGTTATGCCCGCGTTGCTTCATCTCGGCGACGGTGGCGCGCATGTTGTCGCGCAGATAGTCAAACCCCAGTTCGTTGTTCGTCGAATAGGTGATGTCCGCCTGATACGCGATGCGCTTTTCCTCGGGGTCCTGAAACGGATAAACGACTCCGGTGGTCAGCCCCAAAGCGCCATAGACCTTACCCATCCATTCCGCGTCACGTTTGGCAAGGTAGTCGTTGACGGTGACGACATGCACGCCCTTGCCCGAAAGCGCGTTCAGATAGGCGGGGAAGGTCGCGACCAGGGTCTTGCCCTCACCCGTCCGCATCTCTGCGATATTGCCCTGGTGCAGGAAGATGCCACCCATGAGCTGCACATCGAAGGCCCTCAGGCCAAGTGCGCGTTTCGCAGCCTCTCGGCAATTGGCGAAGGCTTCGACCAGAACGTTGTCCAGGCTTTCGCCCTTTTGCACCCGAGTGGACAGCTCTTCCGTCTTGTCTTTCAGCGCCTCGTCCGAAAGCTTCACGAATTCCGGTTCAAGGGCGTTGATCTTTTCCACCAGCGGGCGGACCGATTTGACCTTGCGGTCGTTCGGCGTGCCGAAGACCTTCTTGGCGATAGTTCCGAGGCCCAGCATGTTTTCTCCGCACGGGTTCGACTGAGTTCGCTCCGGTGAAACGCGGCCTTGCCGCCAACTCTCGCTCAGCCTAGAACGGCGGCGGATAAAGGCACGGCAGGCCTTCACTGGACCCATCGCGATGTAAGGGTCTGCCGGGCGATAGTCAACGCCGCCTCTCAGGGCGGTCCAGAAGGAGACGTCACGATGTTGAAACCGGCCCACATTCTTCGCGCTTTTGCCCTGTCGCTGGCACTGACCGGCGCGGCCCGCGCGGAAGACCCGACGGCCGATACCGTCGTGGCAACCGTTAACGGGACGGAGATCACGCTCGGCCACATGATTGCTTTGCGCGACAACCTTCCGCCACAGTATCTGCAGCTGGAGGATCAGGCGCTCTTTGACGGTATTCTCGACCAGATCATCCAGCAGGTGGCTCTTTCGGAAGAGGCAGAGGCCAATCTGCGCAAACGCGACACGCTGGTTCTGGAAAACCAGCGTCGCGGCTATCTGGCGGGTGTGACGCTGGATGAGACGGCGAAAGCCGCCGTCACCGACGAAAAGATCGAGGAACTGTTTCAGGAACGTTATGCCGGGCAGGAGCCGGGCAAGGAATACAGCGCCGCCCACATCCTCGTAGAGACAGAGGAAGAAGCGCAGGCGATCAAGGAAATGGTCGACGGAGGCGCTGATTTCGCGGCAACCGCCAAGGAGAAATCCACCGGCCCTTCGGGCCCGAACGGCGGCGATCTGGGCTGGTTCGGCGTCGGCATGATGGTGAAGCCGTTTGAAGACGCGGTTATGGCACTGGAACCCGGTCAGGTTTCGGACCCTGTCGAGACCCAGTTCGGCTGGCATATCATCAAGTTGAACGAGACCCGCAGCGCCGCGGCCCCCACCATTGAGGATGTGCGCGATGAACTCGCCGGCGAATTGCAGGGCAATGCTGTTGAAGCTAAGGTCAAGGCGCTGACAGAAGCGGCCGAGGTCGAGAAAACGGTTGAGGGCATCGACCCTGCAATCCTTAAGAAATCTGAACTTCTTGATAACTGAACACGCCTGCAGGGGGATTTGCGATGGCCAAGAAAGCCAGTGACTGGAAGGCCGAGGCGAAGAAGCTGAAAAGCAAGCTGAAAAAACTTCGCAAGCAGTTCGACGAAGATTTCCGGCCGCAGATTGAAGAAGCCGCGGGCGATGCCTACAAAGCCGTAAGCAGCGCCGCGTCCGACGTGGCTGCGGCGGTTGCGGCCCGTGCCAAGAAGGCAGTTCCGGTTTCCCCGCTGGCGCCGAAAGACGGCTTCCCTGCCTTGCCCAAGATTGCCGGCGTCGAATTCGCCGCGGTCGAGGCCAATGTGCGCTACAAGAACCGTACCGACGTGATGCTCGTCCGGCTCGCACCTGGAACCGCGATTGCCGGGGCCTTCACCCGCTCTTCCACCCGTGCGGCATGTGTGCTGGACTGCCAGGCCAAGCTGAAGATGGCGGCCGGTCCAAAAGACGGCGCGGCGATCATCGTCAATTCCGGCAATGCCAATGCCTTCACCGGTGCTCTGGGGCAAGAGGCCGTGGACGCGGTCACGGGTGGTGTTGCCAAGGCGCTCGGCATTCCGGCGTCGCGCGTCTTCTCCTCTTCCACCGGGGTGATCGGTGAACCTCTGCCGCATGAACGTATCACCGCAAAGCTGCCCGATCTCAAAGCGGCCCTGTCCGGCGATGCTATCGAGTCGGCCGCGCGGGCAATCATGACCACCGACACCTTCCCGAAAGGCGCCATGGCAGAAGTGGATGGCGAAGGCGGAAAGATCCGCATTGCCGGTATCGCCAAGGGTTCGGGTATGATCGCGCCGGATATGGCGACGATGCTGGTCTATATCTTCACGGATGCAAAAATCTCGGCCGCCAATCTGCGAAAGATCGTGTCACGTCAGACCGACCAGACTTTTAATGCGATCACTGTCGACAGCGACACATCCACATCGGACGCGCTGATTGTTGCCGCGACCGGCAAGACCAAGGCGGCCGAGATCGGTGACATGCGTTCGAAAACCGCAAAGGCGTTCGAGGCTGGCTTGCGGCAGGTCATGATGGACCTTGCCCATCAGGTCGTCCGCGATGGCGAGGGGGCGACGAAATTCGTCGAGATCCGCGTGACGGGCGCTTCGGATGCCGCGAATGCCCACCGCATCGCCATGGCCATCGCCAATTCGCCTCTGGTCAAGACCGCAATTGCGGGCGAGGACGCCAACTGGGGTCGCATCGTCATGGCGGTCGGCAAGTCCGGCGGCAAGGCCGACCGCGACAAGTTGTCGATCCGGTTCGGCGATATCCTTGTTGCCGAAAACGGCTGGCGCAGCCCGGACTATTCCGAAGAGCAGACCTCAGCCTACATGAAGGGCGAGGAACTGCTGATCCAGGTGGATCTGGGTCTGGGCAAGGCTGCCAAGAGCGTCTGGACCTGCGATCTGACCCACGGCTACATCGATATCAACGCCGACTACCGGTCGTGAAGGACGGGACCCAACCGGTGAAGGTCGTCCTCGTTTCAGCGGTCGCGCTGATCGACGTTGATGGGCGGGTTTTGCTAGCCCGGCGACCCGAAGGCAAGTCGATGGCGGGGCTTTGGGAGTTTCCCGGTGGAAAGGTCGAACCGGGCGAAACGCCCGAAGCCGCGTTGATCCGGGAACTGCACGAGGAGCTGGGCATCGACACCTGGAAAAGCTGCCTTGCTCCGCTGACCTTCGCCAGCCACGCCTATGACGACTTTCACCTGCTGATGCCGGTCTTTGCCTGTCGCAAATGGCAAGGCCTCCCTCAGTCGCGCGAAGGCCAGGACCTTGCGTGGGTCCGCGCAAAGGATTTGCGGAACTATCCAATGCCCCCGGCAGATCTACCCCTGATCCCGATCTTGCGCGACTGGCTTTGACACAAGCCGGAGACCTTCAACCATAGGCTGAGGCAACATTCCGCGCGCAGGGTACCGTCCGTATTATTTGTTTCCAAAGCGAGTAAAATGACGGTACAAAATTAAGCTAGTCATTGGTTCCCGGTTAACGAGTTGTCACTACCCTCAGAGCAGCCCGTATGTTGGGGAGTTATGCGATGCTGCGCACCATCACACTTGGAAGCTGTGTCTCGGTACAGGGAATATTCGAGCGTCAGCTCGACAATGGAAAGATTCTCGTTCGGGTCGGAAAGCTTACCTTCGAAGGATACCCGGTTGCGGTAAAGGCCGCCTGATTACAGGCGGCCCTTCCTGAATACTGGTTGGGGCCATCGGCCCCTTTCTTTTTTACGAAAGCTTCCGCTCGACTTCCTCGCGTTCAAAGATTTCGATGACATCGCCGGGGCGAATGTCTTCGTAATTCTCGAACGCCATGCCACATTCCTGGCCGGACTGGACTTCCTTGACCTCGTCCTTGAAGCGCTTGAGCGTCTTCAGAGTGCCTTCGTGGATCACGACATCGTCGCGCAGAAGCCGTACGCCTGCCGAACGGCGCGCCACGCCCTCGGTGACGAGACAGCCTGCGACCTTGCCAACGCCGGAGACTTTGAAGACCTCCTTGATCGAGGCATACCCGATGAAGTTCTCGCGGATCTCGGCCGAAAGAAGACCCGAGGCCGCCGCTTTTACATCATCCACAAGATCGTAGATGACTGAGTAGTAGCGGATCTCGACACCCTTCTGGTTCGCCGCAGCGCGCGCCGGGGCGTTGGCGCGGACGTTGAAGCCGATGACCGGCGACTGGCTGGCTTCTGCCAGACCGATATCCGACTCCGTGATCGCGCCGACACCATAGTGCAGCACGCGGACACGAACCTCGTCATTGCCGATTTTTTCCATAGCTTGAACAATCGCCTCGGCAGAGCCCTGCACATCCGCCTTAACGACGATCGGCAGTTCCGAGATGTTCTTGTCTTCCTTGGCCTTGGCCATGAGCTGTTCCAGCGTGGTCGCGGCACCGGCAGCGGCGCGTTTGTCCTTCGCGGCTTGCTCGCGGTAGTCGGCAATCTCGCGGGCCTGCGCCTCGGTCTCGACCACGTTCAGGACGTCGCCTGCTTCGGGTGTGCCATTGAGGCCCAGTACCTCGACCGGCACCGACGGACCGGCCTCGTTCACGCGGTCGCCCTTGTCGTTGATCAGAGCGCGGACCTTGCCCCACTGTTCGCCGACGACGAAGATGTCGCCCTGGCGAAGCGTGCCGTGCTGAACCAGAACCGTAGCCACGGGTCCCCGGCCGACATCCAGCTTGGCTTCGATCACCGCACCCATCGCGGCGCGTTTCGGGTTGGCCTTCAGTTCCAGGATCTCGGCCTGAAGCGCGATCGCTTCCAGAAGTTCATCAAGGCCCTTGCCGGTCGTGGCCGAAACCTCGACATCCTGCACATCGCCCGACATCGCTTCGACGACGACCTCGTGCTGCAGCAGGTCTGTACGCACCTTCTGCGGGTTCGCCGACGGTTTATCGCATTTGTTGATAGCGACGATCATCGGTACCTTCGCGGCCTTGGCGTGATTGATCGCCTCCACGGTCTGCGGCATCACGGCGTCATCCGCCGCGACAACGAGGACGACGATATCCGTCACCTGCGCACCGCGGGCCCGCATTGACGTAAAGGCCGCGTGGCCCGGCGTGTCGAGGAATGACAGCACCGCGCCCGATTCCGTTGTCACCTGATAGGCGCCGATATGCTGGGTGATGCCGCCGGCTTCGCCGGAGACCACGTTGGTCTTGCGGATCGCATCCAGAAGCGAGGTCTTGCCGTGGTCGACATGGCCCATGATCGTGATGATCGGCGGGCGCGGCTGCAGATCCTCATCCTTGTCCTCAACCGTGTCGATCACCTGTTCGACATCGGCATCGGACACGCGGACCGCCTTGTGGCCGAACTCCTCGATCACCAGTTCGGCGGTGTCGGCATCGATGGGCTGGTTCATATTGACCATCATGCCCATTTTCATCAGCGCCTTGACGACATCGGCGGCGCGTTCGGCCATCCGGTTCGCCAGTTCCGACACGATGATGGTTTCCGGCAGCTGCACGTCGCGCACCTGCTTTTCGGCGCGGACGGACTGGCCCATCGCCTTCTGGCGCGCACGCTCCTGCTTGCGCTTCATCGCGGCGAGCGAGCGTTGACGGCCACCTTCACCTGACAGGGCTTCGCTGAGCGTCAGCTTGCCCGAACGGCGCCCTTCGTCGCGGCCACCCTTGCCCCGGGTGTCGCGCTCCGGGCCACGGTTGTCGCGTTCCCGGTCGGTCTTGCGTGGGCCAGAGGAGCTGACGCCCTTGGTTTCGGCGCGGGCTGCGGCGGCCTCTGCGGCGGCCTGATCGACCGGCGCCGGTTTGGCGGCAGGCTTCTTGATCTCTTCCTTGCGGGCGGCGCGCGCTTCGGCCTCCTCTGCCTTGCGGGCTTCCTCCTCCGCCTTTGCTTTCAGAGCCTCTTCGCGCTCGCGGTCCTCGCGCTCCTTGGCTTCAGCCTCGGCCCGGCGGCGTTCGCGTTCTTCCTCGCGCTGGCGCTCTTCTGCGGCGCGCGCCTCGGCTTCTTCGGACTCGCGTGCCTTGGCGGCCTGAAGTGCCTTCAGGCGACGCTCCATCTCGGCGTCAGAAATCCCCGCCGGACGGCGCGAAGGATCGCCCGCGCTGGGCGAGGTGCCACCGGAAGAGGCAGGCGCGCCCGGCTTCGGCACCACGACGCGCTTGCGCTTCGTCTCGACGACGACGCTCTTCGTACGGCCATGGGAAAAGCTCTGCTTCACCTGGCCGGAACGCCCGCCCCCGAGACCGAGGGGTTTTTTACCGTCTGTTTCGCTCATGCCGACTTTGCATCCTTCCCGGCGGACCTTCCGCCGTCATTCTTTCTCAGACCAGAAAGCTTTGCCGCTTCCTCTACAACACGATTACTCAATCCGCCAGCGCCGAGCGCGCCGTGTATCACACTATCGCGGCCAAAGGCCAGACCGAGCTCGGAGGCGGTCAGGCAGCCGAACCAGCGGCCGCCTTCGGGCGTCCAGAGTTTGCCCTTGCCGCGTTCCGACCCGTCGGAGGCCTGCAAAAGCACCTTGGCCTTGCCATCGGCAAGCCAGCCCTTCACTTTCTCGAAACCGGCAACTGCGCGCCCCGCCTTGCGCGTAAGAGAGATAAGGTCGACCACGCGCCGCGCCAACCCCGCCTCGACCATATCGGCCAGATTGTCGGCGGCTGTGACCTGCGCTTTGGCGGCCCGGGAAAAAAGGCCCTTCTTCACCGCCTTCGCGATCATATCTCGATCCGCCGTGACCCAGATCCCGCGTCCCGGCAGCTTTTCGGCGAGGTCGGGGAAGACCTGGCCCTCGGGCGAAACAACAAAGCGGACAAGCCCTGCCTTGGGCTGCACGTCACCGGTGACAATGCAGCGCCGTTCGGGCAGGTCCCTATCCTTGTCGCGTCCCCCTCGGGTCATATGCGATCCTCCCGAGGCCCATATCAGGCCTCGGCCCCCTCTTCACTTTCCTCGCCCTCTTCCGCATCCGCCTCCAGTTCGGCCGGATCGACCCAGCCAAGCTGGATGCGGGCGGTCATCACGAGGTTCTGCGCCTCTTCAAGGCTCACGTCGAACTTTTCAAGGATGCCGTCATCCTTGACACGCTCGCCGTTGACGGTGGTCCAGCCACCGGCCAGTTCCCAGTCTGCACAGGTCGCGAAGTCCTCGATGGTCTTCACGCCGTCATTGGCAAGCGCCTCGATCATCTGGGGCGTCAGGCCCTCGAAGTTGATCAGGCTGTCCTCGACGCCCAGTGCACGGGCGTTTTCCAGTGCCTTGCGGTTCTGTTCCTCGATCACGTCGCGGGCACGGGCCTGAAGCTCTTCGGCCGTGCTTTCGTCGACACCCTCGATCGAGAGAAGCTCGTCGATCTCGATATAGGCGACCTCTTCCAGGCTGGTGAAACCTTCCGAGACCAGAAGCTGTGCGAAGAACTCGTCCAGATCCAGCGACTCGACAAACAGCTTGGTGCGCTCGGCGAATTCGGCCTGACGGCGCTGGCTTTCTTCCTCTTCGGTCAGGATGTCGATGTCGAGACCGGTCAACTGCGAGGCAAGCCGCACATTCTGGCCACGGCGGCCGATCGCGAGCGAAAGCTGCTCATCCGGGACCACGACCTCGATCTTGCCGGCCTCTTCGTCGATGACGACCTTGGCCACCTCGGCGGGCTGGAGCGCGTTCACGAGGAACGTCGCCTGGTCTTCATTCCACGGAATGATGTCGATCTTTTCGCCCTGAAGTTCGTTCACCACCGCCTGAACGCGGGAACCGCGCATACCGACGCACGCACCGACCGGGTCGATGGAATTGTCGTAGGAGATGACGCCGATCTTGGCGCGCGAACCGGGATCGCGGGCCACGGCCTTGATCTCGATGATGCCGTCATAGATTTCCGGCACTTCCATCTTGAAAAGTTCCGCCATGAATTGCGGGTCGGTGCGGCTGAGGAAGACCTGCGGGCCGCGCGCCTCGCGGCGGACATCCTTGATGTAGCAGCGGATACGGTCGTTCGGGCGATAGCTTTCGCGGCCGATCTTTTCGTTCCGGCGCAGAACGGCTTCGCCCCGGCCGATATCGACGATGATATTGCCGTATTCCTCGCGCTTGACGATGCCGTTGATGATCGTGCCCGCGCGATCCTTGAATTCCTCGTACTGGCGGTCGCGCTCTGCCTCGCGCACCTTCTGGAGGATGACCTGCTTGGCCGATTGCGCGGCAATCCGGCCCAGATCGACCGGCGGAACCTCATCCACGATCTCGTCGCCGACCTTGGGGTCGTCGAGATACTGCTTGGCCTGCGCCACGGTCAGTTCGGCTTGATAGTTCTCGACCGCGTCATCCTCCACCACGGTGCGGACGCGGGTGAAGGTCGCGCGGCCGGTCTTGCGGTCGATCGACACGCGGATATCCATTTCCGCCCCGTAACGCGACTTCGCCGCGCGGGCGAGGCTTTCTTCCATCGCTTCGATGACCAGACCGGGGTCGATCATCTTTTCGCGCGCGACCGCCTCGGCGGTTTGCAACAGCTCAAGCTGGTTGGCAGAGGTAATCGCCATTCATTCCTCCTCGGAAGTCTCTTCTTCGATTGTGTCAAACGCGGCTTCGTCGACGGTCTCGGTCGCCTTCTTCTGCCGCAGCATTTCCGTTATCAGCTCATCGGTCAGGACCAGTTTCGCATCGGCCAGCCAGTCGAACTTCAGGCCGATCGTACCCTCCTCGATCTCGACAAGAACCTCGTCGCCCTCGGTTCCGGCAATCACGCCCTTGAAGCGCTTGCGCCCGTCGATCAGTTCGCCGGTCTCGATCTTGGCCTCATAACCCTTCCAGGCGTCAAAATCCTTCAGCCGGGTCAGCGGCCGGTCGATGCCGGGGGACGAAACTTCAAGGTTATACTGATCCTCGATCGGGTCCTCGACATCAAGTACGGCCGAGACGGCCACCGATATCCTGCCGCAATCATCGACGTCGATCCCGCCATCGGGCTTGTCGGCCATGATCTGCAAGGTTTTGGTATTGCCGCCCATCAGCCGGATCCGCACCAGTTCGAACCCCAGACCTTCGATGGTCGGGGTCACGATCTCGGCCAGGCGCCGGTCGATGGCGGTTTTCGCGATAAGGTCGGACATCGGCTCTTCAGACAACAAAAAACGGGCCCAGCGGCCCGTCGATCTTTCCCGGTGGGCGGTGAGTTTGGACCCCACAGCCGCGCTGTTGGAACGCGATATAGGCGAAGGCAGATGAGTCTGCAAGCGTTGATGCGCGGTATGCGGACGGCGGTGCTATGCCGCGATCGGATTGTTCCGCCAGATCCAGAAATTCAGCGCCGTCGCCAAGGACAACCACACAAGGTAGGGGACAAGTATGAGCCCGGCGATCCAGTCCAGACGCCAGAAGGCTGGGATCATGGCAGCGACCGTAAGCCACAGGAATCCGATGATGATCAGGCCGGACCGGATATGGTGCCCGCCAAAGAAGACGGGCGTCCAGAGCGTGTTGAGCGCGATCTGCAGCGCCCAGAGCGCCAGCGCAACTTCCGCGCCGGGCAGTCCGGCGACCCGCGTCGCAGCAATCGCAATGAGAACATAGAGTGTGGTCCAGACCACCGGGAACGCCCAGCGCGGTGGGGTCCAGTCGGGTTTGGACAGGCTTTCATACCAGGTTCCCGGCTGAAAGATCATGCCTGTTGCCGCGGCTGTCGCACAGGCCGCAAGAAAGATCAGGAACAGCATCAGGTTCATTCATCCTCCGCCTTTGACGAAAGAACGGCGCCGGAGCCAAGAAGTTCCGCCATTCAATCTCCGCTCTTCCACCCTTCATCACGGTGCGTGCCGTCGCAATAGGGTTTGATCCCCGACTTGCCGCAGCGGCAGAGGACGTATTTCCGGCGACAGGCGCCTTCACCCGGATGGGGCACGGAGATTTCCGCTTCGCGCACATAATAGGGGCCGTTGCGCGCCACCTCGATCCGGGCGCGGTCGGCAACGAGGTGCAGGACACTGTCGCCCATGGCCAGCGCCAGCGCGCCCGAGGGGCAATGGGCAATTACCGATTCCACCTCATTTCGGGTGCCCTTGTCAGGCTGCACCCAGGGCTTCTGCGCGGGGTTGAAGATTTCAGGAGCGATCCGGCCGCATTCCGCGGCGTGGGAACAGATCAGCGGATTGTAGCTGACCGACACTTCCGCGCCCGCATAGTGAAGAAGCTTGTTCACCCCCGCCGGTTTGCCGCTTGCGCTGTCGAAGCCATTGGTCTTGTGGCTGCCATCGCAGAAGGGCTTGGTTGCGCTGCCGCCGCAGCGGCAGAGTGCCACGACCGGTTTCACCTCCAACGTCTGACCGTCCGGGCCGGTCAGCTCATCCAGCCCCTTGATCACCAATGGGCCGTTTTCGCGTGCCTCGATCGTGACCTTCAGCTCTTCACTCATCCTGCCCTCCCGATACTCATCGTCTAAAAAGCCATGTGTTCAGGAACTGCCGAGCCTGCTCCCAGACGCGTGGTGCACCGGCGGTCATTCCCTCAACCCGTCCATCGTCCGGATTAGCTCGGTCGAAATGCCGGGCTCGGACAAGGCATGCCCCGCGGCCGGGATCATCTTGAGTTCGGCCCGGTGCCAATGCTGCGCCAGCGTCCAGGCCGAGACCGGCGGGCAGATCATGTCATATCGCCCCTGCACGATCGTAGCGGGTACGTCCTTAAGCTTCTGGATATCGCGCAGGATCTGGCCGTCCGCCTCCAGAAAGCCGCGATTCAGGAAGTAGTGGTTTTCCAGCCGCGCGAAGGCGCGGGCATAGTCGGCGGGTGCCTCACCCAGCACACCGTCATGATCGATACTGGCCAGCGCATTTTCCCAGCCCGCCCATGCCCGGGCAAAGCGCACCTCGGTCGCCATCTCGCCGGAGAAGAGCCGGGTGTGATAGGCCCCGATCATGTCGCCACGTTCGGGTTCGGGAATCATACCTGCGAATTTCTGCCAGCGGTCGGGATAAAACGCCCCGGCGCCGCCGCCGTAGAACCAGGCAAGCTCCCCTTCCGTCATCAGGAAGACACCGCGCAATACCAGATGGCGTGCGCGTTCCGGATGGGTCTGGGCATAGATCAGCGCGAGCGTCGCACCCCAGCTGCCGCCAAAGACGATCCAGCTTTCGATGCCGAACTCGGCGCGGATGCGCTCGATATCGGCGACAAGATGCCAGGTCGTGTTCGCCTCTACGCTCGCATGCGGGCGGGACCGGCCGCAGCCGCGTTGATCGAACAGAATCACCCGGTACACAGAGGGATCAAAGTAGCGCCGCATCGCGGGCGAACAGCCGCCGCCTGGGCCGCCATGGAGCACAATGACCGGCTGGCCGGAAGGATGGCCGCATTGTTCAACATAGATGCGGTGCCCGTCACCGACATCCATCATGCGCTGATCGAAGGGTTCGACCTGCGGATAGAGAAATGCTGCTGCGCGCTTTTGCCCTGCGATCCTGTCCATGAAATGACTATATACCTGAAACGACCCGCCCCGCCATGGGGCGAAAGGGATTAGCCGGAGACGACGATGACCCCTGAAACCAGCACGGTCGACCCGGCCGAAATCGCGAAATTCGAAGCGATGGCGGCGGAATGGTGGGACCCGCATGGCAAGTTCAAGCCGTTGCACATGATGAATCCGGTGCGCCTCGATTACATCACCCGGCAGATCGCCGCCGAATTCGGACGCGACCTGACGCAGCCTGCACCATTCAAAGGACTCAGGCTTCTCGATATCGGCTGCGGCGGCGGCCTGCTTTCCGAACCCATGGCACGGCTCGGGGCCGCCGTCGTTGGCGCCGATGCGGCGGCGCGCAATATACCGGTGGCAAAGGTTCATGCCGAGGAACAGGGGCTGGACATCGACTACCGCCACACAACTGCCGAAGCTCTGGTCGTGGGGGCCGAGGCCTTTGATGTGGTGCTCGCCATGGAGATCGTCGAACACGTCGCCGACCCCGAGGCATTCATCGCGACCTGCCGCGAGCTACTGAAGCCCGGCGGGCTGATGATCGCCTCGACCATCAACCGCAATGCCAAGAGCTTTATGGCCGCGATTGTCGGGGCCGAATGGATCATGCGCTGGCTGCCGAAGGGGACCCATGACTGGGCGAAGTTCATCACGCCCGAGGAGCTGTTTGCCCAGATCACCCAGGCCGGGTTGCGGCCGGTCGACAAGAAGGGGTTCGTGTTCAACCCTTTAAGCTGGCAGTGGTCGTTATCGGACCGTGATCTTTCGGTGAACTATGTGACCGCAAGCGTGAAGGCCGCATGACGCGACCGACCGTGCGGGGTATGTGATCCGGTCTGCGGGACGTCGGCATTCGGTCGGCAAAACGTATGGTAACCGCTGCCTTGACGCGACCGAAGGCACGACGGGCGATGTCCACGCCGATCCTGACCGCAATCCAGCGGCAAAGGCGCCGTTCAGTCTGACCGCTTTCCCGCCCTCTTCCTCCCGCGCTCTATGGTGCGCGGGTGCGATCTGTGGCAGTCAGGGGAAAAAGACGGGTGCGACATGAAACCGGAACATATCGAAACCGTTCGACGGTCGACGCTTCTGGCCGGTCTGTCCGACGACGTGGCAGCCGAGGTCCTGTCCCATGCGCGGCTGCGCAGCTTCGACCGGGGGGCGACGATCTTTCTGCAGGGCGAGCGGGCAAGCGCGATCTATATCGTGGCCGGCGGCTGGGTGAAGCTTTACCGCATCGCGCCGAACGGGACAGAGGCGGTGGTGGGCGTCTTCACCAAGGGCCGGTCGATCGGCGAGGCCGTGGCGTTCCGCAGCGACGTCTATCCGGTCGCCGCCGAGGCGGTGACGGATTGCGAGCTGATCCGGATCGAGGCGGACAAGTTCCTGCGCCTGATCCAGGATAATCCAGGCATCGCCGTGTCGATCCTCTCGGCCACTTTCGCCCATCTCCACGGGCTCGTCGAACAGATCGAGCAGCTGAAGGCGCAGACGGGGGCGCAGCGGGTGGCGGAGTTCCTGCTGGAGCTTTCCGAATGCGAGGCGGGCGCCTGCATGGTGACACTACCCTACGACAAGGTGCTGATCGCGGGCCGCCTGGGGATGAAGCCCGAGAGCCTCAGCCGGGCCTTCGCGAAGCTCAGGAAATTCGGGGTGAGCGTGCATCAGAACCACGCGAAGATCGAAGATGTCGCGACCTTGCGCGACTATGCCGAGGAAGACCCTGCCTTGGCGTGGAACAAGGGGCAGTGATCAGTAGCGTTTCGGGTTTTCATTGCATCTGGATTCGAACCTTTTTCGTTCGAATCCAGATGCTTGATATTTCACCATAAACCCGAAACGCTTTGATTGAGCGCCCGTTCCGGGCGCAAGGTCCTGTCTCGCGCTTTTCGCTTGCGCAAAAAGCGCTCGGGTCCGCCTCCGGCGGGGGTATTTTCACAATGAAGAAACCCGAGGGTCAGGCCGCCAGGTAGAGGACGAGGAGGAGAACCGCATAGATCGCGAGCGTGAGGCCGAAACCGCGCCGGAAGGCGGGGGCTTCGCTGAGGCGCAGATAGGCGTTGAGGATCAGCCGCGCCTTGGCCCAGGCGAGGATCAGGATCGCAGCACCGGTGGCGCTGAGGGCCGCACCCGAGAGGTGGCCGCCGGTCACGGCAAAGGCGAGGCCGGTCGAAGCGGCGGAAAGGGCGATGAGCAACGCCCAGGCGCGGGTGACGGTGTTCAGGGTCATCGGAGCAGGTAGATCACCGGAAACACCAGCACCCACACGAGGTCGACCATGTGCCAGAAGGCGGCACCTGCCTCCACCTCGCGCGGCTGGGCGCGGGCGGCGACAAGGATCAGCACCACCACACCGGCGGCGACATGGGCGGCGTGGAAGCCGGTGATGAGGTAGTAGAAGGTGAAGAAGGGATGGGTTTCGACCCCGATCCCCTGCGCCGCATTGTCGGCATATTCGACCCATTTGACCGCGAGGAAGACGAGGCCCAAAGCGGCGGCGGCGGCAAGACAGGTGCGGGCGCGTCGGATGCGACCTGCTTCGGTCGCCTGCGCGCCCAAAGCGGCGAGCCAGCCGGACGTGACGAGAACGATTGTGTTGATGCCAGCCGCCGAGCGGTGGAGGTGGTCCTGCGCCTCGGCGAAGCCCGCCGGATCAGTGAAGCGCACGGCCAGAAAGGCCGCAAGCCCGGCGCCGAAGACGAGGAGTTCGGAGACGATCAGCACCCAGATCATCAGGTCGCCGGGGAGGTCGTCGAAAGGGCTCGTCGCCTCTTGCATCAGGCCCCCACGAGCTGGCGGTAGATCTGCGGCAGGGCCTGGGTGAGTTTTTCGGGATGCGGGATGACGGCATAGCCGCCCTGACCGAAGAGGCGGGGGAACCAGGCCTTGCCGTCGCGGTCGACCGTGATGCCGAAGACGGCATGGCCCTGCCGGCGGGCTTCCTCGATCGCCTTGCGGCTGTCCTCGATCCCGTGGCGGCCTTCGTAATGGTCGAGGTCGTTCGGTTTGCCGTCGGTGATGACGAGGAGGAGCCTGCGCCGCCGCGCCTCGCGCGTCAGCCCCGCCGAGGCATGGCGGATCGCGGCGCCGAGGCGGGTGTAGAAGCCGGGTTTGAGGCCGGCGATGCGGGATTCGACCGTCGCAGACATCGGTTCGCCGAAGCGTTTGGCGGTCTGCACATAGACCCGGTCGCGCTTGAGCGAGGAAAAGGCGTGGATGGCGAAATCGTCGCCACAGGCGTCGAGACCCCAGGCCAAAGCCGCCAGCGCCTCGCGTTCGATGTCGATGACCGCGCGGCCGTCATGGCCGTGGCCGGGCACGGCCGCCTCGGTCGAACGGGAGACGTCGAGCAGGATCGAGACGGAGAGGTCGCGTTTCTCAGAGCGGTTCTGCAGCCAAACGCGGTCGTCGCCCTCGCCGGTGGCCATGAGATCGACCTGCGCGCGGATGGCCCGGTCGGTGTCCAACTCATCCCCGTCGCGGTGCCCGGCGGTCAGGATGCGGGCGGGGCGCAATGCCTCGAACTGGCGTTTGACGGCTTGGATGCGTCTGGCGGCCTGCGGGTCGGTGCGGAAGGCGGGCTCTTCGTCGCTCGCCTCCACGGGTGAGGTCAGGACGCGGGCATGGGCGGGAAGGTAGGCACCGGCGCGGGCGTCCCATTCGGGATAGGTCGCCTCGCCCGACAAAGCCTCGCGATCGACATCCTCGGGCGCGAGGTCGAGATGCAGTTTCAGCCGCGTCGCCGGGGCCTTGGAAATCTGGCCAAGGCCGATCTCGTCCATGTCATCTGCGGCCTTCTTGGCGTCGTCATTGTCGTCCTCGTCGACGCGGCGGTTGAGGTTGATGAATTCGGCGAAGCTCAGGATCGCCTCGAACTTGTGGAGGATGAAACTGTCCTTGCGCTCGATCTGGTCGGACTTGCGGCGGCGGGCGCGGTGGGTGCGGCCTTCGCCCTCTTCCGGCGTGCCGTCGGTGTCGCG
>JAUIDM010000445.1 GCA_030428915.1 Alphaproteobacteria bacterium
CCCGCGCCTTGGCCTGCCGGAGCGCAGGACCGAGCGCATCGCTTGGCATCGTCTCGAAACCCGACAAAACCGCATCCAAAGCGGCTTCAGGGGCCCCGGCAAGGCTGGCTTCCAGCCAGTCAGCCTCGCGCTCCATCAGGCCGGCCAGGTAGGGGCTGCACCCGGCGGCCCCTTCCAGAAGCGCCCTGACCTCGGGGACAAGTGCAGAAAACCGGCCTTGCACCTCCTCGGTCCGGGCCGGTTCATAAGGAATGGGACAGCGAGTCAGACGTGCGGCGAAGTTCATGCGCAGACAGTAGCGGCGGCCCCGGCGGCGTCAATGACGGGTGCGGATACTACCCCGCCGGAACAGAAGTGGACACAATCGCCCGCAACCGGCCCTGCACCAACGCGGGGCTTGCCGCCATCCCCGTGCAGCGCCATCATTCCCTGCATGAAACGCCTGCTTGCCCTGCTGATCGCAGCGTGCCTGACGCTCTCCTCGCGACCGGCGCTGGCCTGTGATTTGGCACTTGTCCTGACCATCGACGTCTCCGGGTCCATCGACCGGGGTGAATACCGGCTGCAGGTCCAGGGCCTTGCCGACGCCCTGGACGATCCCGAAATCGCCGATGCTTTGGTTCTTGGCCAGGTGGCGCTGACGGTGGTGCAGTGGTCGGGCGCCAGGCAGCAGGCCGTCGTGCTGCCATGGCGGCGCATGCTGTCCTACGAGGAGGTCCGCGACTTTGCCGCGCGTGCGCGCGGCGTGAAACGGGCCTATTCCGGGTCGGATACGGCCGTGGGCGAGGCCATCGGTTTTTCTACCGCGCAGTTCGGCGCGGTGTCGGACTGTCGTCGCAGGGTGATCGACATTTCCGGGGACGGGCCGCAGAATGCGGGCGCGCCGCTATCGGCGGGCCGCCGGGCCGCGGCAGAAGCAGGGGCAGAGATCAATGCCGTGGCCATCGAGGATATCGGCCGCGCCACGCCGATTACCGAATTCTACCGACGCTTCGTGATTACCCATCAGGGTTTCGTCCTGACCGCGCGCGGTCTGGCCGATTACCCCCGCGCGATCCGGGCAAAGATCCTGCGCGAGGTGGCCAAGCCGCTGGGCTGAGCCTTGACGCGGCGCGTCTACCCGTGCCACGCTTGTCTCATGGGGCCCGCGACCGCGCCCCGTGAGGCCAAGGCCAGAAGCGTCGCATCCTTCATGACCAACCGAAAGGATGCCCCATGCCCGGCTTTACCTCCGTATCTGCAACGCAACTCGCGCGCCTGATCGGGACGCCCGATTGCCCCGCCCTGATCGACATCCAGACCGAGGAGGATTTCGCCGCCGATCCCCGCCTGATTCCGGGGGCGTTCCGGCACCCGTTCGACCGGGTCGAGGCGCTTGCCGCCGACCTGAAGGGGCGTCGGGCGGTGGTTGTCTGCCAGAAAGGCAGGAAGCTGTCCGAAGGCGCCGCGGCACTTCTGCGCTGTCACGGCGTGCAGGCGGAAAACCTTGAAGGCGGCGCACTTGGCTGGGCCGCCGAGGGCTTGCCGATGATCCCCGCCGCCGCGCTGCCCGCCGCGTGCCTCTGGGTCACGCGGCACCGGCCCAAGATCGACCGCATCGCCTGCCCCTGGCTGATCCGCCGCTTCATCGACCGCGGCGCGCGTTTCCTGTTCGTCGCCCCAACGGAAGTTCTTGCCGTAGCAGAGAAATTCGCCGCCACGCCCTTCGATATCGAAGGCACCACTTTCTCGCATCGCGGCGAAAACTGCTCCTTCGACGCGCTTCTTGACGATTTCCGGCTTCACACCGAACCGCTCGACCGGCTGGCGCTGGTGGTGCGCGGGGCCGATACCGACCGGCATGACCTCGCGCCGCAGGCGGCGGGGCTTCTGGCCCTTTCTGTCGGCCTCTCGCGGCAATACAAGGACGACCTGCAACAGCTTGAGGCCGGGATGGCGATGTATGACGCGCTTTACCGCTGGGCCCGGGACGGGTTCGACGAGGGCCATGACTGGCCGACAGGGCGCAAGGCATGAGCGCCCCCAACCTCTGGCAGGTCTTCGGCCGGATCGGCATCCTGTCCTTCGGCGGCCCGGCGGCGCAGATCGCGCTGATGCACCGCGAACTGGTGGAGGAACGCGACTGGCTAAGCGAGGAGGACTATCTGCGCGCGCTCAGCTTCTGCATGCTCTTGCCAGGCCCCGAGGCGATGCAGCTTGCCACCTATGCGGGCTGGAAACTGGGCGGCATCCGGGGTGGGTTGATCGCGGGCGGGCTCTTCGTCCTGCCGGGCGCCGCCGTGATCCTGACGCTGGCCTCGCTCTATGCCGCCTTCGGGCAGGTGCCGCTGGTCGCGGCGCTTTTTCTTGGCGTCAAGGCGGCAGTCGTCGTCATCGTGATCGAGGCGCTGATCAAGGTGGCGCGGCGAGCGTTGAAAGGCCCCATGGCATATACGATTGCGGGATTGGCGTTCGTCGCGATATTCGCGCTGAACCTGCCCTTCCCCGCGATCATCCTGGCAGCAGGCATGGCAGGTGCCGTCCTTTTGCCACGCGGCCCGGCGCGGCCCATGCCGCGCCCGGCCAATCCGCGCCTCGCCGTAACGGTCGCAGCCGGCCTCGCGCTCTGGTGGGTTCCGGTGGCCGCTCTGGCGCTTCTCGGGCAGGGATTCCTTGTCGAGATCGGGCTCTTCTTCTCCAAGCTCGCCGTCGTCACCTTTGGCGGCGCCTATGCGGTGCTCGCCTACATGACCCAGACGGTGGTGCAGGATTACGGCTGGCTGACCACGCCGCAGATGATGGATGCGCTGGGACTGGCGGAAACGACGCCGGGGCCCTTGATCCTTGTCACCGAATTCGTGGGCTACCTCGCCGGAGCGCAGCAGGGTGGCGCGGGGCTGGCCGTCGCGGCGGCGGCGCTTACGCTTTGGGTCACGTTCGTGCCCTGCTTTCTCTGGGTCTTCGCCTTCGCGCCCTATGTCGAATGGATCGCT
>JAUIDM010000446.1 GCA_030428915.1 Alphaproteobacteria bacterium
AGAAGATGTGGCAGCGCAACCGCCGCAACTTCGACATTCCCTGACAGCGGCGAGACGCCCCTTGCCACACCCCGGTGCGCCTGCCAAAAGACCCGCCATGGCGCAAGCGACCCTCACAATCGACCTTGACGCGATCCGCGCGAACTGGCGGGCGCTGGCGCATGCTTCCGGCACGGCCGAGGCCGGGGCAGTGATCAAGGCCAATGCTTATGGGCTGGGCTTCTTGCCAGTCGGGCGGCAGCTTCTCGCGGAAGGTGTGCGTAAGTTCTTCGTCGCCGAAGCATTCGAAGGTGCGCATGCTCGTCTTGCGGTCGGCAATCGCGTCGATGTTTTTGTCTTTGCAGGCCATATGGCCGGTGACACTGACGTTATCCGACAGCATGGATTGATCCCTCTCTTGAACTCTCCCGAACAGGTGACACGACACAGAAGTACCTTGCCCGGTCACCCCTTCGGCATCCAGCTCGACACCGGCATGAACCGGCTTGGGCTGGAAGAGGCCGAATGGCGCGCCCTGTCGGCGGAGGTTCTTGCCGAAAATCCCCGCCTGATCATGTCGCATCTCGCCTGCGCCGATGAGCCCGACCACCCGATGAATTCGGCACAGCTTGCCGCGTTCCGCCGCATGACCGACGGCACCGGCGTTCCGCGCTCGCTAGCGGCGACGGGGGGCATCCTTCTTGGCCCCGATTATCATTTCGACGTCACCCGTCCCGGTATAGGTCTTTATGGCGGTCTGCCCTTTGCCCATGCGACGCCTGTTGTCCGCCTGTCGCTGCCGGTGATCCAGATCCGCGACGTCGCCGCCGGGGAAACCGTCGGCTACGGCAACAGCTGGACCGCCCCCGACCCAGCCCGCATCGCGACCTTAGCCGCCGGATATGCCGACGGGCTGATCCGGGCGATGACGGGTCGGGCCCGGGTGTTTGCGGGCGACACGCCTTGCCCGCTCGTCGGACGTGTCTCGATGGACATGATGGGGGTCGATGTGACCCATCTGCCCGGACCGCCGGAAGCACTCGACATACTCTGCCCGGCGCAAGGCATCGATGCGCTTGCCGAGGCCGCCGGGACCATCGGTTACGAAATCCTGACATCGCTCGGTCACCGCTATGCCCGCGACTACAAAGGTGGCGCGGCATGAGCCTGCTTGCCCCCATCGCCGCCCTCGGGCGGCTGGTGCTAGGCAGCCTGGCGGTGCTCGGCCGGATGGCGATTTTCGCCGGGGAAACATTGAGCCACCTTGTCCGCCCCCCCTTCTACCCGAAGGAATTCCTTTCGGCGCTCATGCAGATCGGCTGGTTCAGCCTGCCGGTCGTGGGCCTGACTGCCCTTTTCACCGGTGGCGCGCTGGCGTTGCAAATCTACGCAGGTGGCGCGCGCTTCTCGGCCGAGGCGGTCGTGCCCTCCATCGTCGCCATCGGCATGGTGCGCGAACTCGGGCCCGTGCTGGGCGGGTTGATGGTGGCGGCACGGGTGGCCTCATCGATTGCCGCCGAAATCGGCACGATGAAGGTGACCGAACAGATCGACGCGTTGACAACCTTGTCCACCAACCCCATGAAATACCTGACAGTTCCGCGCGTTCTGGCCGCCACTTTGGCGGTGCCGGTGCTGGTGGCGGTCGGCGACAGCATCGGCATTTTCGGCGGCTATCTGGTGGGCGTGAACCGGCTGGGCTTCAACCCGGCCACCTACCTCAAGAACACCCGCGAGTTTCTGGAGGCCTGGGACATCGTCTCGGGCCTCTGGAAGGGGGCCGCGTTCGGCTTCATCGTGGCACTGATGGGTTGCTATTACGGCATGAATTCGGGCCGGGGCGCGCAGGGCGTCGGCCGGGCCACCAAGGCCGCCGTCGTCGCGGCCTCGGTCCTGATCCTTGCCACCAATTACATCCTTACGGAGGTGTTTTTCTCCGCATGATCGAACTGAAGGACGTTCACAAGGCATTCGGCAGGAACCGCGTTCTGCGCGGCGTGACGCTGACCGTGCCCTCGGGCGAAAGCATGGTGATCATCGGCGGCTCCGGCACCGGAAAATCCGTTCTTCTCAAATGCATCCTCGGCCTCGTTCACCCCGACAGCGGCACGATCCTGTTGGATGGTGAGGACGTGGAAACGGCCGCCCGCGATGCCTTCCTCGCCCGTTTCGGCATGCTCTTTCAGGGCGGCGCGCTTTTTGACAGCTTGCCCGTCTGGCAGAACGTTGCCTTCCGCCTGCTGCGTGGCTCGCTGAAGCGCCCGAAGGAGGAGGCGCGCGAGATTGCCATCGAGAAACTGCGCCGTGTCGGGCTGAAGCCAGATGTGGCAGACCTCTATCCCGCCGAACTTTCCGGCGGGATGCAAAAACGCGTGGGTCTTGCCCGTGCTATCGCTGCAGAGCCGGAAGTGATCTTCTTCGACGAACCGACGACCGGGCTCGACCCGATCATGGCAGGTGTGATCAACGAACTGATCCGCGAGATCGTCACCGAAATGGGCGCCACGGCGATGACCATAACCCACGACATGTCCTCGGTCCGCGCCATCGCCGACCGGGTGGCGATGCTGCATGACGGGATCATTCAATGGACCGGCCCCATTGCGGAAATGGACACGACATCAGACCCTTATGTCCAGCAATTCACACATGGCCGGGCCGAAGGGCCGATTGCGGCGGTGCGCTGAGGCACGCGCTCCGTTTGACTTGCGCCGCGCCGCGGGCCTAATGTGAAATCATTACCCAAAAGGGCTGGGGAACCTGATGGCTTCGGCTCAGTTGGCGATGTTCGCCGCTATTTTTTTTGTCTTGTTGTGTGGCCCGCCGGCGCTCAGTCTCTGGCTGTGTATTCTGCGTTTCAGACGAATGATGCGGCATGGCCGCTCTGGCAGACTCTACCTTGCCGGTTTCCTGTTTTCCGCAGCCGCGCTCGTCATAAACACGATAATCGTTCTGATGACCGGTTATAGGACCATCTTC
>JAUIDM010000447.1 GCA_030428915.1 Alphaproteobacteria bacterium
GGAAAGCTTCCGTGTGCCGGGATCGACCGGCGCATAGGAAAGGCCCAAGGCGCGCGTTGGTGTACGGCCCGCATCCTCTGACAAGGGCCGGATGACCGAAGCGGTGACATAGGCCCCCGCCCCCCAGTCGTCGGTGACGGGCAGCTCGATCACGTTTTCGCCCGCCGTGACCGGCACGGCTTTCATGTCGATGAGCCGGTTCGAGAGTACCGTGACCAAGGCCACCCCATCCGCGCGCGGTTCGATCCTGACCTGCGCGGTATCGCCGGGGCGGTAGGCGTCCTTGTCTAGCGCGACAGTCAGCGTATCGGGTGTTTCCGCCGCATCGGCAGGGACATACCAGCCCGCGTAAAACTCGACCGACGAGGCGGTGTAGCTGCCGTCCGCTGCCTCTACCACCAGTTCGTAATTGCCCCACTCGACCGGTGCGGCGATGCTGGCGGGGCCTTCGGGCGTCAGCGCGGCCTCGCCACTCGCAACGCGGGATCGGGTGGTCGTCACCTCCCAGTTCCAGTTGCCGTAAAGCGAATACCACTGATAGTTCCGCTCGATCCGGTTGATCGTCCATGTGACGGCGCGGGTCGCGGCCTGTTCGTCCGACCCGACCGCGATAAGGTCGAAGCGCGCGTCAGAGCTTTGCGGCACCGTGCCGCCTTCGAACAGCGGCTTGATCCCGATCACCGGATCGTCCGGCAGGATGCGCCGTTCGATGCTGCGTTCCACGGGACGGCCCGAACCCTCCTTGACCCGCACGGCGATGCTCGCCTCCAGCGGTCGGTTCGCGTCCCCACCCAGATCGGGGAAGCCGACCGACAGGATCGCGCGGCCATCGGCATCGGTTTCAGGGGCATCCTGCAAAGCGTCGCGATAGGGCGAAAACGGCTCGTCGTAACGGCCAAAAACATAGCCCGGATAGGCGTCGAGCCGGGTTAACGCGGTGATCCGCAGGTCACCTTCCACATTCAGCCCCGCCCCGGGCGCGCCGAACAGATATCGCGCCTCGACCGTCATCGGCGGCCGGTCGGTCAGGCGCAGCGCGCCATCCGGCAGGGTCAGGTCGAAATCGATGCGCTCCGGCAGGAAATCCTCGACAAGAAAGCTTTGCGAGGCAAGCACCTTGTCCTCTTCGACAAAGCTTTCGATCCGCCATGTCCCGCGCGGCGCGCTGCCCGCAAGAGGCAGATTGGCGACGAAGCCCCCTGCACCCGCGTGGGTGAGGAGCGCGCGGGAATATTCCACACCATCGGGCCGGATCAGCCTTGTGGTCATCGGCAGACCGGCCAATGCATCGACCTTCTGGTCGCGGGCGAGGATCGTGGCGTTCACGGTCTCGCCTGCCCGGTAGGCACCACGATCCGTTGACAAGAACACATCGATCGGGGGCGCTGCCTCACGCCCCGTGACACCCCGGTCCGAGAGGTCGAATTCGGCCTCAGTCAGCGGCAGAAAAGCCATATCCCCGCCCTTCTCGACCATCACCAGGGCGGGTGCAGCCCCGCCGGTTCCGGCGGTCAGCCCGGCATCAAAACGGGCATAGCCCTCAACATCCGTCGTGGCCGTGCCGATCACCGCATTCGAGCGCGAAAGAAGCGTCGCGGTCACACCTTCGACCGCAGAGGCGTCTGAAAGCGCGCGGGCAAAGACATGCAACCCGTCCGCCCCCTCCATCGCTGTGAGGCCAAGATCGGAGATGACGAACCATTGCGTCGCGGCGGGGCGGTCATAAGGGTCCTCACCCGGAATCGCGGCCTGCAACGCATAGATGCCGGGGCCTAGGTCGGACATGACGCCGTCGAGCGGCAGAAGCGTGGACATGTCGCGGTTGACCTCCATTGCGACCTCGCCCGTGCCGGTCCAAACCTCCTCGGCGACCTCGGATTTCAGGTTCTCAGCCGACCAGTAGTCCAGCGGTCGGCCGAACATGCCGCCCTGGATCGCGCGGATCAGGTTGCGGTCTGAAAGGCGCAGCAGCGTGAGGTCGAGCATGTCGGCGTTCACCGTCTCCACCGGGATGCCCTTCGACCCTACGCGCGGCAACACATAGGCACGACCGGGGAAGCGCACGGCGGCGGCCCGGTCGCGGATATACTGGGTGACGGCGACATCCCTGGCCAGAATTTCGCCCGAGGCGGCGGGCAGGCCTTCGCGGAAGGTGAGCGTTGCCCTTGTGCCATGCGTGAACCCGGCAACACAGATCTGGCGCCCCGACGCCTCCACCGACAGGCCCGTATCGGGCAATTTCACGAAGGGCGCATAGTCGGTGCCCGAGCGCACGAGGTCTTCGGTGAAGACCGCGCAGATGCGGGGGCTGGTGCCGTCGGCCTCCACCTGCGTCTCGGCGATGCGGAATCCGTATTTGCCGATCGCATCTTCGAGCATCGCGCCGGTATCATCGCGCGGCTGGACCGATTGTGCCAGACGCAGGGCCGGTATCATGTCGCGGCCCCGGTTCATCTTCTCCATCGCGCGGGCAAGTGTGGCCAGTGCGGTTGCCCTCAGACCCGGAGTGTCGGCGCGAAGATAGGCGTTGATCGCGGCAGACGCGGCCGCGCGCGGATTCTCGCTGCTTTTGTCGTTCGCGAAGTCGCGCAGATCCAGTTGCAGTTCGGCATACTCCGCCCAGTGGTCCGCCGCATCCGTCAGGTTCAGTGCGGCGCCCAGCCGGTCGGCCGCAGCCTTTGTATCGCCGCTCCGCCGCGCCGCGTCCGCAAGTGACAGCCACTCTTCAGCGCCCGTTGCGCCGGTCACATGCGCGGCCGCAAGACCGCGCGCCTGATCGTAAGCGGCTTGCAGGTCGTCAGGGAGCAGAAAATCCACCTCTGCCGCTCTCAGCCGTGCCCGGTCCGCCGCGCCTGAACCAGCTTCCAGCACATGACCCGAAATGGCACCAGCATAGGGTGCAGCCTCTCCCGCCACGGACTTTGGGAAGCAGGAGGAGGCG
>JAUIDM010000049.1 GCA_030428915.1 Alphaproteobacteria bacterium
TGACCGAACCAGTCCAAGGCGACATCACCGAACCACGCTCAGCGGCGACGTCGCGCGGTGACCGGATGACCGTAGCGCGTGACCGGATGTTATCGGAATCGCTGACCGGATGCGTCGGATTGCGCAGACACTGGTTCGAATTGGTCTGACACCACCCCTTCAAGAGGTACAGCATGGCCTTCAGGCGCCAAGGGCGCCCGCGCAAGGCTTGCCGGGCGGGGGGCGGTCTGGCAAGCACGGGGCAGAGGCCACGATAGGTCACCCGATGCGTCTGCTCGACCCCGAACACCCGTTCTTTCGCCCCGCCTGGCGCCGTGCCCTGCTGGTCGCAGCGCCCTTTGCCTGGGCCGGGGTCGAATGGAGTTTCGACAACCGGCTCTGGGCCTATGTCTTCGCGGGGATCGGCGGCTATCTAGCCTGGACCCTGTTCATCGCCTGGCGACCCGAGGGGCGGAATTAGGTCAGGCGGCGGGAATGTCGACAGGCTGCCCGGTCTGGCGCGACAGCGTGGCGGCATCGGCCAGCATCTGCGCGCGCAGCCCGTCGCCGATGCCCGGATCGGCAGGTGTGCCCCCGGTCACGGCGCTGAGGAAGGCGCGCATCTCGGCCAGATAAGCCGCCTCGTAGCGTTCAAGGAAGAAATGCTGGGCAGGATCGCGGGCAAAGCCAGCCTCGGTCGCAAGTTCCACGGTCGACTCAAGCTGGTTCTCGGCCCGCAGCATGCCCTTTTGCCCGTGCACCTCGATGCGCTGGTCATAGCCATAGGCCGCGCGGCGCGAGTTGGAGATCTGGCAGATCCGGCCCGAGGCGGTGGTCAGGATCACGGCTGCCGTATCCACGTCGCCGGCCTCGCCGATCGCGGGGTCGACAAGAGCGCTGCCGACTGCATGGAGCCGGACGAACTCCTCACCCATGAGGAACCGGGCCATGTCGAAATCGTGGATCATCATGTCCCGGAACAGCCCGCCCGAACGCGCGATGTAGGACACCGGTGGCGGCGCGGGATCGCGCGAGGTGATGGCGACGAGTTCCACCGGGCCAATGGCGCCGTCGCGGATGCGGGCGCGGATCGAGGCGAAATTCGGGTCAAAGCGGCGATTGAAGCCGGTCAGGAAGGTGACGCCGGACTTGTCCACCGCCTCCATGCAGGCGCGGATGCGGTCGACCGACATGTCGACAGGTTTCTCGCAGAAGATCGCCTTGCCGTTTCGCGCTGCCCCCATGATCTGGTCGAAATGGCTGTCGGTGGGCGTGCCGATCACGACGGCGTCGATGTCGGGGGCGGTCAGGATCGCCTCGACGCTGCGCACCTCGGCACCGGTTTTTGCGGCCAGAGCCGCCGCAGCCTCGGGCATCGCATCGGCCACGGCAGCGACGGTCGCGCCGTCCAACGCCATGATCGAGCGGGCATGGACCTGTCCGATGCGCCCGCAGCCCAACAATCCGATCCTCAGCATCTCATGCCTTTCCGCTTGCCCCGAGCCCCCGGATGACCGCCCGTGCGGCCTCCATCACCGGCCCATGTGTGTCCTTCAGGATCGCCACCCGGTCGAAGCGCGCGGGGTCGACGGCCACGGCATCGCGCAGCGCGGCACCAAAGGCCATGCGCAATTCTGTGCCGATGTTGAATTTCGCGATGCGCGAGGTCTGCGCCAGATGCAGGCGCTGCGCCAAGGGCACGCCGGACCCGCCGTGGATGACCAGCGGCACGGTCGTTTTCTCCTCGATCGCGCGGATGCGCGCCTCGTCGAGCCCGCCCTCATGGTCCTGTTGCAGGTGCACGTTGCCCACGCTGATCGCCATGGCGTCGATGCCCGTCTGCCGCGCGAAGATCGCGGCCTCGTCGGGGTCCGTTCCGGCGGAGCCTTCGCCGCCCGAATAGCCGACGAAGCCAATTTCTCCCTCGCAGGAAATGCCGGCAGCATGCGCCATCTGGGCCACTTGCGCGGTCTCGTCGATGTTCTGCGCCAGCGGTTTGCGCGAGCCGTCGAACATGAGCGAGGTGAAGCCCGAGTCCATGGCCTCGCGGCATTCCTCCAGCGTGTAGCCATGATCGAGATGGGCGACGACGGGCACGTCCACGCTGGCCGCGAGGTTGCGGAACATCGCGCCGAGAACGGGCAGGGGCGTATGCGCCCGGCAGCTTGGCCCGGCCTGCAAGATCACCGGCGAGCGTTCCGCCTGCGCGGCCATGGCATAGGCGCGCATGTCCTCCCACCCCAGACAGACGAGGCCGGGCACGGCATAGCCGCCCCGGAGCGCGGGTTGGAGGACCTCGGACAGCGTGGCGAGGGTCATTTGAACTTGGCCACCATGTCCATGATGCCGGGGATCGTGTGCAGCTGCGCGGCATGGGTAGGCTGGAAGTATTGCTTGAGACTGCGCTGGCTGAGCCCGCCGAGGATGGTGAAATAGTACATCTCGTAGCCCGGCAGCACGCAGCAGGGATGATAGCCCTTGTCGATCAGCACGGTCGAGCCGTTGACGATGTGATAGGCGTCGCCCGGCTCATTATCGACGCGCTGAAGCATCTGCAGACCCGAGCCATAGTCGGGCCGGAAGCGGAAATTGTAGCATTCGTCGTGGCGGGTTTCGTCCGGCAACCTGTCCGTGTCATGCTTGTGGCTCGGGAACCCCGACCAGCCGCCCGCGCCGACGGTGAATAGTTCCGATACAAGAAGCCGTCCGACCCGGTCGTGATGGGCGGCCCCGAGGATATGCTTGATCTTGCGGTGGGTCTTGGTGTCGTCCGAGCCGTATTGAACGAGGTCGAGGTCGCCCGCGCGCACGGCGAAGGGTTTGAGCGTCTCGGCGTATTGTGCGCCCGCGATGAAGGTCTCGGTATCGGTCAGGGCCGTGATGCGTACGGGGGTGTCTGTGGGCACATAGACGCCCTCGGGCTCGCCATCCCAGACATCGACGCCGCGATTGCCGATCCCGGCAAAGGTCTCGCCTGCGGTCTCGACGGTGACGGTCCCCGTGGCGGGGACCACACAGGTCTCATAGCCCGTCACGCGGTAGTCGAACGTCTCGCCCGCCTTGAGACGCAGGATGTTGAAATAGGTCAGCGGCACCAGCGGGTCGTTCACATCGACGATGGGCTGGTTGAGGTTGTCATAGGGGGCGATGTGCATGCGCTTTCCTTTCACGCAGGGACCGGCGCGGCCTGCGCGCTGACGAAATCGTCCAGTTCCGCCCGCGTCGGCATCGCCGGAGCACAGCCGACGCGCGCCACGACCATGGCGGCGGCGGCAGAGCCCTGCAGGACGGCCTCGCTTACCGTCAGGCCATCGGCCAAACCGCTGACGAAGCCGCCCATGAAACTGTCGCCCGCGCCGGTCGGCTTCAGCGCCTGCGTGCGGTAGATGCCCGTGGTGATCTCGCCCTCAGGCGTGATGGTCACGGCGCCCTCTTCGCCCATCTTGTAGACGGCAAGCCGCGCGCCCTTGGCCACCAGATCGCGCGCCTTGTCGAGCCCGCGGTCGTAGTCACCCGCCATGAAGCCGAATTCCACGTCATTGCCGACGATCACGTCGCACATCGCACCCGCGCGGGAATAGACCTCGGCCGCGACCTGCGCGGAGGGCCAGGAATAGGGGCGGTAGTCGATGTCGAAGATGAGCGGAAGACCCGCGGCACGGGCCAGTTCGAACCCGCGGAACGCGGCGGAACGCGACGGTTCGGCGGCAAAGACCGTGCCTGTGGTGATCAGCGCGTCATGGGCGGTGTAATCCACCGCCTCCACATCGGCGGTCGTCATCTCGAAATCGGCTGCCCCGTTGCGATAGATGACCGACTGGTGATCCTCCACGCGCGTTTCGACCACGGCCAGCGAATTGCGCGCCTCGCCGCCCACGCTGCGGACATGGGCCCGCCCGATGCCATACTTGTCCAATTCGTTCAGCGCGAAACGCCCGATGGCGTCATCCGACACGCAGGTGACCAGATCGGCCTGCCCCCCGAGCTTCACGATGGCCACGCCGATATTGGCCGAGGACCCGCCGAGACAGGCGAAGAACCGCGTCGCATGTTCCGTCTTGGTGCCGGGCGGGTCGGGGTAGAAATCCATCCCCGCGCGGCCGATGATGAGGAACCGGTTGCCCTTGAGCCGCATGTCAGACCCCTTGCCGCTGGCGGGCGCGGGTGGCCTCGATCTCGGCATGTTTGGCGCTGACCGATGCGCTTTCGGAGACCTCTGCCGTGCCGACCTCCCACCATGTGTGGCCCTGCGTCGTCCAGCCCTCGTAGGGGTCGACCTGCATGACGATGACGCTGGTCTTGTCGGATGCCTTGGCGGCCTTGAACGCCTCGGCCAGTGCGGCGGGGTTGGTGACCGTCACGGCGTTGCAGCCCATCGACCGGGCATGGCCCTCGAAATCGACCGTGAAGGGTTCGGGAACGGTCGGGCAATCCTTGATGAGGTTGTTGAAACTGTCTTGCCCGGTGTTGTTCTGCAGCTTGTTGATGACCGCGAAGCCGCCATTGTCGAGCACCAGCACGATCAGCTTCTTTTGCGTGAGAACGGAGGAATAGAGGTCGGAGTTCATCATCAGGTAGGAGCCGTCGCCGACGAAGACGATGGTGTCGCGATCCGGCTCGGCCTCGGATTGCGCGATGCGCGCGCCCCAGCCGCCCGCGATCTCGTAGCCCATGCACGAAAACCCGAATTCCACGTCGACCGTCCCGATGTCGAGCGTGCGCCAGTTGGCCGCCACCTCTGCCGGTAGCCCGCCCGCCGCCGTCACGACCCGGTCGCGCGTGTCGCAAAGCGCATTCACCACGCCGATGGCCTGCGCGTAGGAATTGGGGCGGTTGCTGGGTTTCACGTTCTCGGCGACATAGGCATCCCACTTGCGGCGTTCGGCCTGTGCCGTGGCGGTCCAGTCGGCGGGGGCTTTGTAGCCGGCGATTGCCTGTCCCATGGCTTGAAGCCCCAGTTTCGCATCGCCCACCACGGGCAACGACATATGCTTGATCGCATCGTGACGGCCCACGTTCAGCCCGATGAAACGGGCGTCTTTCGCGAAGGCCGTCCAGGAGCCCGTGGTGAAATCCTGCAGCCGAGTGCCCACGGCCAAAATCACGTCGGCCTGCTCCGCGATGGCATTCGCGCTATCCGAGCCGGTCACGCCGATAGGGCCGATGTTGAGCGGATGGGTGGCAATCAGGTTGGCACGGCCGGCGATGGTTTCGACTACGGGGATGGCATGCGCTTCGGCCAGTGCCGTCAATTCGGCCACCGCGCCGGAATACTGCACGCCGCCGCCCGCGATGATCATGGGGCGCTTCGCGGAGGCCAGCAGCGCCACGGCCTCCGCGATCTCGGCGGTATCGGGGGCCTGCCGCCGGATGCGATGGACGCGGCGGGCGAAGAATTCGACCGGATAGTCATGGGCCCAACCCTGCACATCTTGCGGCAGCGCAATGAAGGCCGGGCCGCAATCGGCGGGGTCGAGCATCGTTGCAAGGGCCGCGGGCAGCGACTGGATCACCTGTGCGGGATGCGTGATGCGATCCCAGTAGCGCGTCACGGCCTTGAAGGCATCGTTCACGCCCAGTGTCGGGTTCCCGAAATGCTCCAGCTGCTGCAGCACCGGGTCGGGCAGCCGCGTCAGGAAGGTGTCGCCGCACAGCATCAGCATCGGCAGGCGATTGGCATGGGCGAGTGCGGCGGCCGTCAGCAGGTTGGCAGTGCCCGGCCCAGCACTGGCGGTGCAGAACATGAACCGGCGGCGCAGGTGGTATTTCGCGTAGGCCGCGGCAGCCAGCCCCATGCTCTGTTCGTTCTGCCCACGATAGAGCGGCAGGGCATCCTGCACGGGGTAGAGCGCCTCGCCCAGGCAGGGCATGTTGCCGTGGCCGAAGATGCCGAAGCCGCCGCCGCAGATGCGGGTCTCGACCCCGCCCGTCTCGATGAACTGGTTCACGAGGTAGCGCACGATGGCCTGCGCCGTCGTGAGCCGGATGGTGGTGCCCGCGTTGCTCATGTGATCCCTCCCTCGTGGCGGCGCGTCCGGTTACCCGTTGCGTGCCGCGCCGACTCAGGATACGACTTTTGCAACCGGTTGCAACAAGCGACTGCAAGGGGGAGGGCGGCGCGCATGCCCGAGATCGGCATCGGCCTGATCGGCGGCGGCTATATGGGCAAGGCGCATGCCGTGGCGATGGCTGCGGTGGGCGCGGTCTTTGACACGCCGCTGCGCCCGCGGCTGGAGATGGTGGCGGCCGCATCCCCCGAATCGTCCGAACGCTACCGCGCGGCCTACGGCTTTGCCCGCGCGGGCCGCGACTGGCGGGAGGTGGTGGCCGATGCGCGCGTCGAGGCGGTGGTCATCGCATCCCCGCAGACCACCCATCGCGCCATTGCAGAGGCGGCCCTTGCAGCCGGAAAGCCGGTGTTTTGCGAAAAGCCGCTGGGGGCATCGCTCGCCGATGCCGAGGCGATGGTGGCCGCCGCCGAGGCGTCCGGCCTGCCCAACATGATCGGCTTCAACTATGTCCGCACGCCTGCCACGCAATTCGTGCGCAAGTCGCTGGCCGAGGGCGCGATCGGCGATGTCACATGGTTCCGGGGCGAGCATACCGAGGATTTCCTCGCCGATCCGACCATCCCCGCGAACTGGCGCTGCTTCGGGCGGGCCGCTGGCTGCATGGGCGATCTCTCGCCTCACATGGTCAATTGCGCACTCGCGCTGATGGGGCCGATCGCGGAGCTTTCGGCCAAGGTCGAGACAGTCCATGCCACGCGCGGCGGCGTCGAGGTCGACAATGACGATCAGGGGCAGATGATGGTGCGCTTTGCCTCGGGCGCGATGGGGCATCTCTACTTCAGCCGTGTCGCCACGGGCCGCAAGATGGGCTATGCCTATGAAATACATGGCACAAAGGGCGCGATCCGCTTCGATCAGGAGGATCAGAACGCCGTCCACCTCTACCGTGCCGAGGGGCCGGAGTCCATGCGCGGCTTCACACGCATCCTGACCGGTCCCGCCCATCCTGATTACCTGCCGTTCTGTCAGGGGCCGGGGCATGGCACGGGGTATCAGGACCAGATCATCATCGAGGCGCGGGATTTCCTGCAGGCCATCCACACCGGCGCCCCCGTCTGGCCGACCTTCCGCGAGGGACTGGCCACAGCCCGCGTCATCGAGACCGCTTTCGCCTCGGCCGCGGATGGCCGTTGGCATTCCGTCCCCGCAGCCTGAAAGGTCTTGCTTCCATGACGATCCGCATCGGCAATGCCCCCTGTTCCTGGGGCGTCGAATTCGCCAGTGATCCGCGCAACCCGCCCTGGCGGTCGGTCCTGAAGGACTGCGCCGAGGCGGGCTATACCGGCATCGAGCTGGGGCCGGTGGGCTTCATGCCCGAGGACCCCGCCGTGCTGTCCGAGGCGCTGGACGAGCACGGGCTGGAGCTGATCGGCGGCGTGGTATTCCGGGCGTTTCACGATCCCAATCAATGGGATGACGTGCTGGACGGGGCCGTGCGCACCTGCAAGGCGCTGGTCGCCCATGGCGCGCAGCACCTTGTGCTGATCGACTCCATCTCGCCGCGGCGCGCGCCGACGGCGGGGCGGCCCAGCGATGCCGAGCAGATGGAGGCCGCCGAATGGGCGGCGTTCCGCGACCGGATCGCCCATGTGGCGAGGATGGGCGCGGAGGAGTACGGTCTGACGGTCGGCATCCACGCCCATGCGGCGGGGTTCATGGATTTCGAGCCGGAGCTGGAGAGACTTCTGGACGAAGTTCCCGAAGAGATCCTGAAGATCTGTTTCGACACCGGTCACCATTCCTATGCGGGCTTCGACCCCGTGGCCTTCATGCGGCGGCATATCGACCGCATTTCCTACATGCATTTCAAAGATATCGACCCTGTCGTGAAGGCCGACGCCATCGCCAAGGGGACAGGGTTCTACGACGCCTGCGGGCAGGGGATTTTCTGCAACCTCGGGCAAGGCGACGTGGATTTCCCGGCCGTTCGTCAGATCCTGCTGGATGCGGGATTCGAGGGGTGGTGCACGGTCGAGCAGGATTGCGATCCGACGCTCGATGTTTCGCCCATCGACGATGCGCGGGCGAACCGCGATTACCTGCACAGCATCGGGTTCTGAGGGGGGCAGGCGATGAAACTCAACTGGGGCATGATCGGCGGCGGCGAAGGCAGCCAGATCGGGCCGGCGCATCGGCTTGGCGCGCAGGCGGACGGGAATTTCTCGTTGGTTGCCGGGGCGTTGGACGCTGATCCTTACAAAGGGCGCGCCTATGCGCAGCGCCTTGGCGTGGCGGCGGATCGGGCCTATGGGGACTGGCGCGAGATGCTGGAGGGGGAGCGCGGGCGCGCGGATCGCGTGGACCTCGTGACGGTGGCCACGCCCAATTCCACGCATTTCGAGATCACCAAGGCGTTTCTCGAGGGGGGCTTTCACGTGCTCTGCGAAAAGCCGATGACCATGACGGTCGAAGAGGGCGAGGAGATCGTGCGGGTGGCGCGCGCAAGCGGTCGCATCTGCGCCGTGAACTACTGCTATTCCGCCTATCCGATGGTGCGCGAGATGCGCCACTTGGTGGCCACGGGGCAGATCGGCAAGGTGCGTCTGGTCGTCACCAATTTCAGCCACGGGCACCATGGAAACGCCGAGGATGCCGACAACCCGCGCGTGCGCTGGCGCTATGATCCCGCGATGGCGGGCGTGTCGGGCCAATTCGCCGATTGCGGCATCCACGCGCTGCATATGGCAAGTTTTGTCGTCGGCGATCAGGTAGATAGGGTTTCGGCCGATTTTGCATCCACCATCCCATCCCGGGTGCTGGAAGATGACGCGATGGTCAATTTCCGCATGTCCGGCGGCACCGTCGGGCGGCTCTGGACATCATCCGTCGCCATCGGGCGGCAGCATGGGTTCGACATCCAGATCTTCGGGGAAACCGGGGGGATGCGGTGGGCCTCCGAACAGCCGAACCAGGTCTGGTACACGCCGGTCGGCGGGCGCACGCAGATCATGGAAAAGGGCGAAAGCGGCTTGTCGGACGAGGCGGCGCGGCTGAGCCGCGTGGCCATCGCCCATCCCGAAGGGTTCCCGCTGGCGGTGGCCAATATCTATGTCGATCTGGCTGCGGCGATCCGGGGCGAGCGGCGGGATGGCTTGCCGCTGGCCGAGGATGGGTTGCGGTCGATGGCCGCGGTTCATGCCGTCGTCGCCTCTGCCAAGGCCGATGGCGCCTGGGTCGATGCGCGGCCACCGATGTTCCGCTAGGCGGGCCGCACAAGGCGTACACAGGCTGTACACATCCCGCACACCGGTCAGGGGACGGGGCGCAGCGTGCCCCGTTCGATCACCTTGCACGGGAAAATCCGCGTTTCGGGGTGGCGGCGCGGGTCCTCGATCGTCGCCACGACCAGATCGATCGAGGCGCCGATGATCTCGGGGATGGGCTGGCGGATCGTGGTCAGGTCGATGTTCTGCCAGCGCGCCATGTCCATGTCGTTGAGCCCGATGATCCCGATATCCTCGGGGCAGCGCAGCCCGGCCTCCACGATGGCCGACAGCGCGCCGACGGACAGCACGTCGTCGCCGCAGAAATAGGCCTGCGCCGGGTCCTGCATCAGGAGTTTCGTCATCTCGACCCGGCCGGCATCGAAGGAATAGGCGCGGGCATAGCTCACGCTGACCGCGATCTCGGGGTGTTCGGCAAGCTTGCCCAGAAAGCCCCGCGCGCGGTCCTGGGTCGAGGTGGCGGTTTCCGGCCCGCCGAGGAAGGCCACCCGCCTGTAGCCCCGCGTGATCAACGCCTCGGCGGCCATGCGCCCGCAGGCGATGTTGTCGATCCCGACGACATGGACATGGGGAGAGGTGGTGTAGCGGCCGAAGGAATGGACGACCGGGAGCCCCGCGTCGCGGAACGCCTCGGCAAAACTGGGCGGAAGCGTCGATGAGGCAACAATGACGCCATCGACGGAGTATTGTCGCAGCATCCGCAGGGAATTGGCGGGATCGGTTTCCTTGCTCAAGTTGACCAGCAGCGGGCGCAGTCCGCGGTCCTGAAGGCCCCGCGTGAAGAGGTCGAAGACCTCGAGGAACAGCGGGTTGTGGAAGTTGTTGGAGATGAGCCCGATCAGTTTCGTGCGCCCCGTGGTCAGGGACGAGGCGAGCGCATTTGGGCTGTAGCCCAGATCGCGTGCGGCTTTTTCCACCTTGGCGCGCGTCTTGGCCGAAACGGATGCGCCTTCCGTGAAGGTGCGCGAGACCGCCGAGCGCGAGACGCCCGCCCGCTCCGCCACATCCTTGAGGGTTGCCGCCATCTGCACCGTCCGTTTGTCCCCTTTCCTGTTTATACACGCGCCGCGCGTGGGCAAGCCTCGGCGAAGATGACGATTTTTGCAACCGGTTGCAAAATGGCCGATTCGCGTCTAGGGTGACGCGAGGGCGAGACGGGAGAGGACCCGGCGAGACCCCGAAAACCGTTTGGGAGGACATCATGAAGACATTCCTGAAGACGATGGCGGCCACCGCCGTCGCCGCCGCCACGCTGGTCGGCGCGGCGCAGGCCGAGGGCGAGCGCTATGTGCTGGTCAGCCATGCGCCCGACAGCGACAGCTGGTGGAACACGATCAAGAACGGCCTTGCGCTGGCGGGCGAGCAGATGGGCGTGACGGTGGAATACCGCAACCCGCCCACGGGCGATCTGGCCGACATGGCCCGCATCATCGAACAAGCGGCGGCAAGCGGCCCCGACGGGATCATCACCACGCTGGCCGACCCGAGCGTTCTGTCCGGCCCGATCCGCGCGGCCGTCGACAGCGGCATCGATGTCATCATCATCAACTCGGGCACGCCGGAACAGGCGCGCGAGGTGGGCGCGCTGATGTATGTGGGCCAGCCGGAATATGACGCGGGCTATGCCGCGGGCCTGCGCGCCGCGGGCGATGGCGTGGGCAGCTTCCTGTGCGTGAACCACTACATCTCCAGCCCGTCCTCGACCGAGCGCTGCCAGGGCTTCGCGGATGGTCTGGGCATCGATCTCGGCAACCAGATGATCGACAGCGGGCAGGACCCGGCGGAAATCCAGAACCGCGTGATGGCCTATCTGAACGCCAATCCCGACACCGATGCCGTGTTGACGCTGGGCCCGACCAGCGCCGATCCCACGATCCTCGCGCTGGAGCAGATGGGGCTTTCGGGCGACATCTATTTCGGCACCTTCGACCTGGGCGAGAACATCGTGCAGGGCATCCGCGATGGCGTGATCCAGTGGGGCATCGACCAGCAGCCCTATCTGCAGGCCTATCTGCCGATCGTGGTTCTGGCCAACTACCACCGCTTTGGCGTGCTGCCGGGCAACAACATCAACTCGGGCCCCGGTTTCGTGACCGCAGACGGGCTGGAGATGGTGGAACAGTTCGCGGGCGAATACCGCTGAACGCATGCTAAGGGGGCGGGGGCCGCATGCGGTGCCCGCCCTTGTCATCACTTCAGGGGAGGGGTGAGCGATGTCCGACGCCAAGGCGGCCGTTGACGAACGCATCAAGGAAACGTCCGGCCTGAGAAAGGCGCTGATCCGGCCCGAACTGGGGGCCATCGTCGGCACCATCGCGGTCTTTGCCTTCTTCATCGTCTTCGCGGGCAACAGCGGGATGTTCAACGCGCAAGGCATCCTGAACTGGTCGACCGTGTCGGCGCAGTTCATGATCATCGCGGTAGGCGCCTGCATGCTGATGATCGCGGGGGAATTCGACCTGTCGGTCGGCTCGATGATCGGGTTCGCGGGCATGTCCATCGCCATCATGGCAGTGACGCTGGGCTGGCCGGTCTGGATCGCGATCCTTTTGACCTTTGCGCTATGCATCGCCATCGGCGCGGTCAACGGCTGGATCGTGGTGCGCACGGGCCTGCCAAGCTTCATCGTGACGCTGGCCTTCCTGTTCATCCTGCGTGGCTTCACCATCTTTTTCCCGCAGCTGATCGAACGGCAGACCATCATCGGCGGCATCAATCGCGCGGCCGAGGGCGACTGGCTGGCGCCGGTCTTCGGCGGCAAGATCCTCGGTTTCGTCTTCGACTGGCTGGCACAGGTCGGCGCGATCGACGTGTTCGAGCGCGGCACGCGGGCGGGCGAGCCGATCGTCGACGGCATCCCCATGCTGATCGTCTGGGCGCTGGCGCTGGTCGCGGTGGCCCATGTCATCCTGACGCGCACGCAATTCGGCAACTGGGTCTTTGCCGCGGGCGGCGATGCGCAGGCGGCGCGCTATGTCGGCGTGCCGGTGAGCCGGGTGAAGATCCTGATGTTCATGTTCACGGCGTTCTGCGCCTGTGTCTTCGCCACCTGCCAGGTGATGGAATTCGGATCGGCGGGCGCCGACCGGGGGCTGCTGAAGGAATTCGAGGCGATCATCGCGGTCGTCATCGGCGGCGCGCTGCTGACCGGGGGCTACGGCTCGGTCATCGGCGCCGCCTTGGGCGCGCTCATCTTCGGCGTCGTGCAGCAGGGGCTGTTCTTCGCCGGGGTGGAGAGCAGCCTGTTCCGGGTGTTTCTGGGTGTCATCCTGCTCTTCGCGGTGATCCTCAACACCTATATCCGCCGCATCATCACGGGGGAACGCTGATGTCTTCCTTCGATCACGAACCCATTGTGGAAATGCGCAACATCGAGAAGCATTTCGGCCCGGTCATCGCGCTGAACGGGGTCAGTTTCGATGTGCGGCCGGGCGAATGCCATTGCCTGCTGGGCGACAACGGGGCGGGGAAATCCACCTTCATCAAGACCATGTCGGGGGTGCACAAGCCCACGCGCGGCGAGATCCTGTTCGAGGGCAAGCCGATGTCCTTCGACAGCCCGCGCGATGCGATGGAGGCGGGGATCGCCACGGTCTACCAGGATCTTGCGATGATCCCGCTGATGAGCGTGACGCGCAATTTCTGGATGGGCCGCGAGCCCGTGCGCCGGGTCGGGCCGCTGAAATTCATGGATTTCAAGACCGCCAACGAGGTGACGATGGAGGAGATGCGCAAGATGGGCATCAACCTCCGCTCGCCCGATCAGGCGGTGGGCACGCTCTCGGGCGGGGAACGGCAGACGGTCGCGATCGCGCGCGCGGTGCATTTCGGGGCCAAGGTGCTGATCCTTGATGAGCCCACCAGCGCGCTGGGCGTGCGACAGACGGCCAATGTGCTCTCGACCATCGACAAGGTGCGGAAGTCGGGCATCGGGATCGTCTTCATCACCCACAACGTGCGCCATGCGATGGCGGTGGGCGACCGGTTCACCGTGCTCAACCGCGGCCGGACGCTGGGCACGGCGCAGCGCGGCCAGATCACGCCCGAGGAATTGCAGGACCTGATGGCCGGCGGGCAGGAGATGGTGGAGCTCGAGGGCTCTCTGGGCGGAACGGTCTGAGCAATGCGGGATCACGGGTATTTCGACGCGGACAGTGGGACGCTGGCGGAGTTGGAGACGCTGACGGCCCGGCGGCTTGACCGGGCCGAGGTGCCGTTGGCCGCCGATGTGCGAGAGAACGTGGCCCTCTACGACATGGGCGCGCTGCGGGGGCATCTGGATGACGCCGCCGCCCGGCGCGATCTGATGGCCGAATGGGCCTGGGTCCTGGGACAGGGGCCGGGGGTTCTGGTGCTCAAGGCCGCCTATGCCGACGCCGCGCCAATCGACCGGGCGACGGCGGTCTATGAGGCCATCATCGCCCGCGAAAAGGCGGCGGGCGGTGGCGGGGCCGATCATTTCGCTGCGGCGGGCGCGAATGACCGGATCTGGAACAGCTTGCAGAAGCTGTGCCTGCAGGACCCGGAATGTTTCGCGCTCTATTTCGGCAATCCGGTGATCGATGCGATCTGCGAGGCCTGGCTCGGGCCGTTCCACCAGATGACGGCGCAGGTCAATCTGGTCCGCCCCGGCGGCAAGGCACAATCGGCCCACCGCGACTATCACCTCGGCTTTCAGACGGCGGAGGTCGCGGCGCGGTTTCCGGCCCATGTCCATGCGCTGTCGGCCGTCATGACGCTGCAGGGTGCCATCGCGCATTGCGACATGCCGATCGAAAGCGGGCCGACGATGCTGTTGCCGTTCTCGCAGCTCGTGCCTGGAGGCTACATGGCCTATCGGCGGGCCGAGGTGGCGGCGTTTTTCCGGGCGCACGCCGTGCAGCTGCCGCTGGAAAAGGGCGACGCGCTGTTCTTCAACCCCGCGCTCTACCATGCCGCGGGGGATAATGTGTCAAACGATATCAACCGGATGGCGAATCTTGTCCAAGTGAGCTCCGCCTTTGGTCGCGCGATGGAGGCGGTGGATCGCGTCGCCATGTGCCGTGCGCTTTATCCCGCGCTCTTGCGGCTCAAGGCCGTGGGGCGGCTTGAGCAGGCCGGCCTCGCCGCGGCCATCGGTGCGGCGGCGGAGGGCTATGCCTTTCCGACCAACCTCGACACCGATCCGCCGGTCGGCGGTCTGGCCCCCGAGACGCAAGCCGTACTGATGGCGCGCGCGCTCGACGAGGGCTGGACGGCGAAGGCTTTCGAGGCCGCCCTGACGGCCCATGCGGCCAAGCGGGTCGCGTGATGCCGGGGCTCTTGTGCAAGCCCTTGGGCCAAAGCGGTCAGGTCCACGCCATCACGCCCGCGGCGGCTGGCTGGTCCTCTGTCGGCTTCGACCTGTGGCGGCTGGCGCCCGGTGAAACGGCCCAAGGGCGGCTGGAGGGCCGCGAGGCGATCCTCGTGTTGGTCGAGGGCCGGGCTGGGGTGACGGCGGCGGGTGCGGATTACGGCGAGATGGGCGACAGGCTCAGCGTGTTCGACCGCACGCCCCCGCATGCGCTCTATGTGCCGCCCGGTGCCGACTGGTGGGCCACGGCCACCACCGATTGCACGCTCGCCGTCTGCACCGCGCCCAGCCCCGGCGGGCGTCCCGCGCAGCGGCTGGGGCCGGACGGGATCGCGCTGGAGGATCGGGGCAGCGGCACCAACCTGCGCCACATCCACAACATCGCGATGGAAGGCCGCGACGTGGCCGACAGCCTGCTGGTGACCGAGGTCTACACGCCGGGCGGGCACTGGTCTTCCTACCCGCCGCACCGGCATGACGTGGATGATTTCCCGACCATCACCTATCTGGAAGAGACCTATTATCACCGACTGAACCCCGCGCGGGGCTTCGGCATCCAGAGGGTCTTCACCGACGACCTCAGCCTCGATGAGACCATGGCCGTCGCCGATCACGATGTGGTTCTGGTGCCGCGCGGCCACCATCCCTGCGCCGCGCCGCACGGGATCGAGATGTACTACCTCAACGTCATGGCGGGTCCACGTCGCAACTGGCGGTTCGCGCTGCACCCCGATTTCGGGTTCCTCGGCCCCTGAGAGGCGCCATTTCCTGCCTCGGCGCCTGCGATACCCTGCGCGCCAAGGACAAGGGACACTCATCCGACCATTCCGCCGCGGGCTTTCCGCACATCGATGGGCTTGGGCTGGATGGCCTGCTGGCGCGGTTCGGCGACGCCCTGAGCGAGCCTGCCAACCGCTCCGCCCGAAACCGGATCAGCGCCGCCAACAGGATGCGCTCCCGTGTAGCAGCCGATCTGGCCTCGCGCGGTCCATCGTTCATCTGTTTCTCCCTGAGTATCGTCCGTCCAGAGCGGACGCACTGTTCTTCAATCGACGTGTTGAAGGCTTGCGGCGTCGCTAGGGTAAGGACTCGTTGAACCTCAGAGCCGCAAGCCTACGGTTGCGGCGCGTGAGCAGATATCGTGGAGGTCATCTGAGGGAGAGTTTGCCGTCCACGGCATCGATCCGAAGAGCCGTGCGCTGTGTGCCACGCAGCACCCCGGCCGAGCTAGACACAGTGATTTCAACACTATGGGCTGGAGAAGGTTCGATTTCAGACCCATTCCCTCCGCCACTTGCCCCCGCGAAAGCGTTCTCCCCGTCCGGCTGCGGCCGGATTTTTCCGTTGTTTTCGAGGGTTATGCGGGAGAGGCTGAGCACCGGCCCCTGCGCCCGAAGGCCCGAAAGCGGTCTCTCAGGGCCGATATTCTCTGGACCTGACGACTGCGCCGATTTGGTGAATAGGTTGTAATTCACAGAAAATGTTGAGATTTTTTGAGGGCGCAGCTAGGCACTTAGATCAGGGTTCCATTATCGAGATGGAACGGACATCGAACCTTTCTATTTGGGGCTTCGCCTCTCATAGCGCTGGCGCAGCGGTGCGGC
>JAUIDM010000448.1 GCA_030428915.1 Alphaproteobacteria bacterium
AAATCTGCTGTGGATTATCAATGGACAAAGGAGGCCGCTGCCTGATCTGAATTTCCGCCGCTGAGAAGGCGGGACGCGAAGTCCCGACGGGACGGAGGCAGATTGATCTCGTAAAAACGGTTGGGGTGCAAGCTCGCTTGGCCACCCCGCAAACGACATTGGAGACGATCCACCACCGAACACCATCATGAGGCGCAAAAGCGACCTCGGAGAGAACCATGACCCCGGACGGACACATCCCTCACCTGCTTGACATAGCCGAAATCAGAGAACCGTTTTTGGCTCATTGTTTATGACCAGAGGTTTTTGTCCCAACCGACCGGCTACCACATGGGCTCAACGCCTGCGCATGACAGGCACAGCCTGATCAGATTCAGTATCCGCGGTTCTCTCTGTTTTGGCTTGCGGTTATCGACCTCAGATATCATCAATGCGTTCATGATCCAGATCGATGACATCGCAGGCGGTATCGTTCGCCACGCCGGAGACGCCGCGATGCGAAGCGATGTTGACTGGGACACGATCCGCGCAGGTCTCTTGGCGCTTGCCGATCATCCAGGCGGCCACACAGCACTGAAGACGGCCCTCGAGCGCGTTAACGACCAGGACGTGAAGGAAGTGTTGGCGATCTGGTTTAGGCAAGCGGCCGAGGAGCAGCAGAAATCCGAGCGCAAGACCAAACGTCCGGCCGAGACCGGCCTGGGGCCACTTCAGACCACGCTTATGGGGCTTTCAGGCGCGGCGGTGATCGCAGGGCTCGCCGGAACGATCGCCCTGCCGGTTGCAGCCTTCGTCTTTGCAACGCTGGCTGTTGGTGCTGGAGCGGCCTGGTTTGGACGCATGAAGCTCCTGGGGCGAGCCGATCAGTACGAGGATCGGGCAAAGACACTTAACAGCCTAGCAAAACTTTGCCATAATGACTAAATACTGGAAAGTTGTACTTGCCGGATGATCACCCTATATAGTGAAGATAAGGAGACCATGATGACCCTGTTCGAGATCCTTCTCTCCGCTTCTGCGGTCTGCCTTTCTGGTGGTGCGATCGCGTACACCGTTCATGTGGTTCGCAAAACCGCTGAGTTCGAGCGTGCCGACGATGCGCAAATTCGTCACATGATCGACACTGCGCCACGGGGCAAGTTCGACAACGCGCTGGCACGCTGAACGTTTCCTCCCTGTAAAGAATCTGGACAAAACTCGTACGTTTCTGTCACTGGCGGAAACGACATGGTGTGATTGCGGCGGTCGCTCTCCGGGGGCGAACGAGGTCCGGTATGTTGGCCTCATGGATATAAGCCGTGAGGAGAACCACCTATGGACCATTATGCTGGTTTGGACGTGTCACTGAAAGAAATTTCGATCTGCGTTGTTGATCAAGATGGCAAGACCATCGCACGCGGGACATGCCCTGCGGACCCGGAAGGCGTAGCAGGTTGGTTTCACAACCGTTCGCTGAGACCGCAGCGTATCGTGCATGAGAGCGGGATGCTTTCGATCTGGCTGCAGCGTGGGATGACGACGCTTGGCCTTCCCACCACATGCATCGATGCCCGCAAAGCGCACAAGAGCCTGTCAGCGCGGCTGAACAAGTCAGACGCTGCCGATGCGGAGGGGCTGGCGCAGCTCGCCCGGACCGGCTGGTTCACTCCGGTTCATATCCGGAGCGAAGACGCAGATCGGCTGCGCAGTCTGGTCGGGGCGCGGGAACGGTTGATCCGGCTGCGAAAAGACCTCGAAGGGCATATCCGCGGCGTTCTGAAGACCTTCGGCATCCGCATGTCCGGCATCGGTCAGGGACGCCAGCGCCAAGCATTCCGCGACCAGCTGGCTGCGGCTGGCGAAACCGATCCGCTTCTGCGTGCGATTGCGGATGGCTTCATCGCTGCCCATGCCACGCTTTGCCAGGCGGCAGACGACCTCGACAAGGCCGTGAAGAAAAGGGCCAAGGCTCATCCGGTCGCGCGCCGTTTGATGACGATCCCCGGCGTCGGGCCGGTCAACGCGCTCAGCTTCATTGCTCTGATCGATGATCCCACTCGATTCAGCCGGTCCTCCGATGTCGGTGCCTTCCTCGGGCTCACGCCGAAGCGGCATCAATCCGGCGAGGTGGATTGGTCAGGACGCGTGTCGAAATGTGGTGACGGCGCTATGCGCGGCTTGCTGTTCGAGGCGGCGTCTTGCGTGATCCGCCAGGTGAAACGCTTCTCGCCACTCAAGAGCTGGGCCGTGCGGCTCGCTGGACGGCGCGGCTTCAGAAAGGCCGCCGTCGCGACCGCGCGCAAGCTCGCAGTCCTGATGCTGACGATCTGGAAATCTGCTGTGGATTATCAATGGACAAAGGAGGCCGCTGCCTGATCTGAATTTCCGCCGCTGAGAAGGCGGGACGCGAAGTCCCGACGGGACGGAGGCAGATTGATCTCGTAAAAACGGTTGGGGCGCAGGCTCGCTTGGCCACCCCGCAAACGACATTGGAGACGATCCACCACCGAACACCATCATGAGGCGCAAAAGCGACCTCGGAGAGAACCATGACCCCGGACGGACACATCCCTCACCTGCTTGACATAGCCGAAATCAGAGAACCGTTTTTGGCAATGCCGAATCCTACAGAGCCGACCTTCGCGCAGCCGCTGCGAAAGCGCACTTTGTCCGCATCTATCCTTTTCAGCTCGAGCGCAGCGAAGGTCCGGTCTTGAGATTTTTTGCAGTAGATGGCTTTGAAGTTAGTCTGCGAACACCTGTCTTGCCGACGCGAGCCTCATCCAGTCCCGACCGCCGAATGCGACGAGAGCGAGATAAACAACTCCGGTATCTAAATCCGGTTTGAATACGATGGTCAGTCGGTGACCTGCGCCGCTATGGCGCACAAGCCATCCGTCCAGCTTGCCCCTGAGGCGAGTACCGGATTTTGGGTTTTCTGCAATC
>JAUIDM010000449.1 GCA_030428915.1 Alphaproteobacteria bacterium
CGCCCTTCCCCGCGCGTTCGGCGATCCACTTGTCGGCCTCGTCCGGCCCTTCGGTGACGAAGACGGTTTCGACCAGCGGATGGGGCGAGGGCCGGATGCCACCGTTGCAGACCATCTTGACCGGTACCTTCAGCCGGTCGGCGGCGCGGATGCATTCCTCCTTCACCGGGCAGGCATCGGCATCGACGTAAAGTGTCATGCCTTGCCCTTACGCTTGACCTTAAACTCTTCCGGGATTGGCATCCGGTTGAAGGCATCGAGGCCCGCGATGCGGTAGGCTTCGGCGAGGGTCGGGTAATTGAACGTGTTCTCGACGAAGTAGTCGACGGTCCCTTTCAGGTTTAGCACCGCCTGCGCGATATGGATCAGTTCCGTCGCCCCCTCGCCCACGATCTGCACACCCAGAAGCCGTCGCGTCTTAAGGCTGACGAGCATCTTCAGCATGCCGTGCTCCAGCCCCATAATATGCCCGCGCGATGTCTCTCTGAACCGGGCGATGCCAACCTCGTAGGGAATGCCCCTGCCCTGCGCCTCTTCCTCGGACATGCCGCAGGTGGAAATCTCCGGCACCGAATAGATGCCATAGGGAAACCACGGGCTTTCCTTCAGCGTCGGCGTATCGAGCGCGTGGCAGGCCGCAACCCGCCCCTGTTGGAGCGAGGTGGAGGCGAGCGAGGGGTGGCCGATCACGTCGCCCGCCGCGTAGATATGCGGAACTGTAGTCTGGTAGGTCTTGCGGTCCACCTCCAGCCGCGCGCGATGGTCGGTCTCCAGCCCCACGGATTTGAGATTCAGCGCCTCCGTCGCCCCCATGCGGCCGGCGGCGTAGAGCAGCATCTCGGTCCGGACATGGCGGCCGTTGGACAGCGTCACCTCGACATGGGTTTTCGCATCCTCGATCTTCTCGACCTTCGAGCCGAGGCGAAGATCGAGCCCGTTTTCACGCACCTGATGGGTGAACTCGCTGATCGTGTAGCGGTCAATGAAATCCAGGAACGTCTCGCGCGGTTCGATCAGGGTCACGCGGACGTCGAGCGCGGTGAACATGGTCGCATATTCGACACCGATCACGCCTGCGCCGACGACACATAGCGAGCGTGGCAGTTTCCCAAGCTCAAGGAATTCGTCGCTGTCGACCACCGTCTTGCCGTTGAAGGGAACGTCCTTGGGCCGGTAGGTCTTGGTCCCGGTCGCGATCAGGAACTTGTCTGCGGAGAGCAGCGCCGTCTCACCTGCCTGTGTCGCCACCTCCACCTCATGCGGGCCGGTGAATTTCGCAGCGCCCAGAAGGGTTTCGACATGGTTGCGATTGAACTGGTGTTCCAGCACGTCGACCTCATAATCGAGGGTCTTGTGCAGCCGGTTCTTCAGATCGTCGGAACTGATGTCGTCCTTGACCCGGTAGGACCGGCCATAGAACGACCGCTCGCGCCAGCCCGACAGGTTCAGCACCGTCTCGCGCAGCGTCTTGGACGGGATCGTGCCGGTATGGACGGACACACCGCCCAGCCGGTCCTTGCGGTCGATGACCAGAACCTTGCGCTTCAGCTTGCCCGCCTGAATGGCGGCGGCTTTGCCCGAGGGGCCGGAACCGATGATGATCAGGTCATAATGGCTCATGGCTTACCCCGCATAGAGCGCTTCGGCATGGAAGGCGATGTGGTCGCGCATGAAGCTGGAGACAAAGAAGTAGCTGTGGTCGTAGCCCGGCTGCATGCGGAACTGGCCGTTCTGGCGACGCTCCATCATCGCCTGCGCCAGCGCCTCGGGTTTCAGAAGGTCGAGGAACTGGTCTTTCGACCCCTGATCCACCAGAACCGGCCCGTCAAAGCCCAAGCGGCGCATGAGCAATGTGGAATCGTGCGGCGCCCAGAGAGCTTCATCGGTGCCGAGGTAGGCTGAGAGTTGCTTCCGGCCCCAGTCCGATTGCGACGGATGGGCGATGGGCGCGAAGGCGGAGACCGACCGGAACCGCCCCGGCAGCCGCATCGCCATGGTCAGCGCGCCATGCCCGCCCATGGAATGGCCGGTGATCGCCTGCCGGTCCTCGGCAATCGCGAAATTGGCGGTGACGATGGCAGGCAGTTCCTCGGCCACGTAATCCCACATGCGGAAATGCGGGGCCCATGGCTTTTCCGTCGCGTTGACGTAAAACCCCGCGCCTTGCCCCAGATCATAGGCCTCGTCATTGGCCACGCCCTCGCCGCGCGGAGATGTGTCGGGGAAGACGAGCGCAATGCCCGCTTCGGCCGCCCAGGCCTGCGCGCCCGCCTTGACCATCGCGTTTTCATGGGTGCAGGTCAGGCCCGAGAGGTACCACAGCACCGGTACCGGCCCATCGGCGGCTTCTTCCGGAAGGAAAAGCCCGAAGGTCATGTCGCAGCCGCAGGCGTCGGAGGCATGGCTGTAGACCCCCTGAATGCCGCCGTAGCACTTGTTTTCCGAAAGCGTCTGCATGGGTCTTCCTTTCTTCAGGCTCCGGTGATCCAGGCGACCACCAGCGATACGGTCACGATGCTGACCATCGTGGAAATCAGGATCGAGGCCGAGACGCGCTGCGGCGCGACCCCGTAATGGCGGGCAAGGATGTAGACATTTCCTGCCACCGGCAACGCCGCCGCCGCGATCATCACGCCCGCCGCGAACGGCTCCACCTTGAAAATCATCAGTGCCGCGATGGCGACCGCCAAGGGATGGAGTACCAGTTTGGCGAACGAGAGCCAGAGCGCGACCGACAGGCGCTCGGCCGTTTTCGACGCGAGCGAGGCGCCGATGGCAAAAAGCGCGCCGGGCGTGGCGGCGGCGCCAAGGATGGTGAGGAACTCATCAACCGGCACGGGCAACGTCAGGTTGGCGGAAGAAACCCCCAGACCAAGCACCATGGCGACGATCATCGGGTTCTTAATGAGGCCAAGCGCCAG
>JAUIDM010000050.1 GCA_030428915.1 Alphaproteobacteria bacterium
CGGGTACACCCTGACTATGCTGCCTGTGCCGGGGGTTCTTTCGCGCCGGTCATGAAAGCCACGGCATCGGACATCGTGTAGTCCTTCGGATCAATGACACAGAGCCGCTTGCCCAGCCGGTGAATGTGAATCCGGTCCGCGACCTCGAAGACATGCGGCATGTTGTGGCTGATCAGGATGATCGGAATGCCGCGCGCCCTGACGTCCTGAATGAGTTCCAGCACCCTGCGGCTTTCCTTGACGCCCAGCGCCGCCGTCGGTTCGTCCATAATGATGAACTTGGAGGCAAAGGCCGCGGCACGAGCGACGGCGACACCCTGGCGCTGTCCGCCTGAGAGGGTTTCGACGGCCTGATTGATCGACTGGACCGTCATCAGCCCGAGCTCGGTCAGTTTCTCGCGCGCGAATTTCTCCATCGCCGGGCGGTCGAGTTGACGCAGATACTTGCCCATGAAACCCTTCTTGCGGATTTCGCGACCCATGAACATGTTGTCGGCGATGGATAATGCAGGCGACATGGCCAGCGTCTGGTAAACGATCTCGATCCCCATGTTGCGGGCCTCCATCGGCGAGGTGAACCTGACCGGTTTGCCCTCGATCAGGATTTCGCCCTCATCCGGGACGGTCGCGCCGCAGATCGCCTTGACGATCGACGACTTCCCGGCGCCGTTATCCCCGATGACCGCAAGAATTTCGCCCTTTCGAAGCTCGAAATCGGAATGATCGATGGCGGTGACATGACCGTAGCGCTTGACGAGGCCGCGGCCCTCGACGACCGGAATGCTGTCAGAGTTCATGCCGATACCTTTCTGATCCACTGGTCGACCGCAACCGCGGCGATGATGAGAAGTCCGATAAGAAGGAACGTCCACTGTGCATCTGCACCAAGCAGCCGGAGACCCAACGTAAACACCCCGACGATCAGGGCGCCAAACAGCGAACCAAGGATCGACCCCCGCCCGCCAAAGAGGGAAATGCCACCGATCACGACGGCGGTGATGCTTTCGATATTTGCAAGCTGCCCGGACGTCGGAGAGACCGACCCGATACGGCCGATCAATGCCCAGCCAGCAAAGGCGCAGATAAGGCCGGACAGCATGTAGACCGACATCAGGGTCCGGTGAACGTTGACGCCTGACAGTTCCGCCGCCTCCGGGTCGTCGCCGACCGCATAAACGTGGCGCCCCCAGGCCGTATGCCGGAGCGCGTACGACAGCACGGCGATCAGGAGCAGCATGAAGACGACACCAACCGTAAAGACAGCGCCGCCAATAGTGAACTTGGTGCCAAAGAACTGAAGGAACGGTGCGTTCGCCTCGATATCCTGACTGCGGATCGTCTCGTTCGCGGAATAGAGGAAGTTCGTCGCAAGCACGATCTGCCACATGCCGAGTGTCACGATGAATGGCGGCAGCTTCACCCGGCTGACCAGCCAGCCGTTGAATGCGCCGATCACCGTGCCGCAGACGAGGCCGCACAGCACGGCGACGGGGGCAGGAATGCCGTAACGGAACGTAAACTGCCCCATGATCACCGACGAAAACACCATGATCGCACCGACACTCAGATCAATTCCTGCGGTCAGGATGACGAGGCTTTGGGCGGCAGCGACAATTCCCACGATCTGAACCTGTTGCAGGATCAGGGTCAGTGCGAACGGCGAAAAGAACTTGGATCCGAGCAGAAGGCCGAAGATCACAGTTGCCGCGACCAGAACGATCAAAGGCACAAAAGAGGGATTCACGTGCAGGATATGTTGCAACTGGCCGACCAGGCCACGCCTCTGGCTTTCGAACTGCGCAACCGCCTCGTTCCGGCTGGCCGCCGTTTCGTACGTGTCGCTGTTTTGGCTTGCTCCAGACATTTTGCCCCCTTTCGCGGAAAGGCAGTTCCGACCGCGAGACAAGTTTAAAGGATAGTCGAGCGATTTTTTAGTGTTTCGGAGGCGCCATCAGGCGCCTCCGGGTCGGGGTGAACCGATCAACCCCAGCAGAGGTCAAGCCCTTCCGCGACCGAGATGGATTCGACGCCATCCGCAGGTTCATCCGTGATCAGGGCGACCCCGGTATCGAAGAAGTCCTTGCCGGGCGTGTTTTCCGGTTTGACGCCTTCATCGGCCCACTTCTTCACTGCTTCCACGCCGAGCGACGCCATCAGAAGCGGGTATTGCTGGCTGGTTGCACCAATGACACCGGCCTCGACATTCTGGACGCCGGGGCAGCCGCCATCGACCGAAACGATGAGAACGTCGTTTTCGCGCCCGATGGCCTTGAGGGCTTCATACGCGCCGGCGGCGGCCGGTTCGTTGATCGTGTGAACGACATTGATCATCGGATCCTTGGCGAGGAGGTTCTCCATCGCGCGGCGGCCGCCCTCTTCGTTGCCGTCGGTCACGTCACTGCCAACCAGGCGCGGATCGCTTTCGTCGCCGATAACATTCGGGTCGGCGAGGTCTACGCCGAATCCTTCAAGGAAGCCCTGATTGCGCAGGACATCAACCGTCGGCTGGCTGACATTCAGGTCCAGGGTCGCGATCTTGGCATCGGCAGCCGCATCGCCGAGCTTGGCCTTGGCCCACTGGCCGATCAGAAGGCCTGCCTTGTAGTTGTCGGTGGCAAAGGTGGCATCCGCCGCGTCGATGGGGTCGAGCGGTGTATCGAGCGCGATGACCAGGATGCCTGCGTCACGGGCCTGCTGCACGGCGGGGACGATGGAACTGGTATCTGATGCGGTCAGCAGGATGCCTTTTGCCCCGTCGAGTATACAGGTTTCGATCGCCTGCACTTGCGTCTCGTGATCACCGTCGATCTTGCCGGCAAAGGATTTCAACACCATGCCAAGCTCGGCCGCCTTGGCCTCGGCGCCCTCTTTCATCTTCACGAAGAACGGGTTGGTATCCGTCTTCGTGATCAGGCACACCGTCTCGCCCGCAGCCTGCGCCGACGTCGCGGCAATTGTCAGGGCTGCGGCGGATGCGCCGAGTCTCAGAAGTCTTTTCATTGGGTCCTCCCGTACGTTGCGTGTCGTATCTTGAAGCCGGACGTCCCGTCCCGGGCCCGCCTTTTGTCCATCGTGGGCCGGGTTCAATAAAAAAGCGATTCTGTGCCATCTGTCAATAAATAAATAAACTTGATTTATTAATAGGAACACCCATAATTCAAAGGGAAAACAGGAGCCTATTGCCAGTTTGATGCATGCTGAATCCTTGATCCGACTGACCGGCGGCGTGAACCAGAGCGGCGTTCGCGACCACAACGAACGCCTGATCCTGTCCGTCCTTCAGCGCCATGGCCCCAGTTCAGGCGCGGATGTCGCGCGCCTGACCGGTCTGTCGCCTCAGACGGTATCGATCATCTTCCGCGGACTTGAGGCCGACGAAATCATACGTAGGGGCGCCCCGGTCCGCGGAAAGGTCGGCAAACCCTCCATCCCGATGGAACTGAACCCCGATGGTGTCTTTTCGATCGGAATGAAGATCGGACGGCGCAGTGCAGAGCTTCTTCTGCTGGATTTTGCGGGAACGCCTCGGCAGAAACTGTTCACGTCCTATGAATACCCCTTTCCGAATGCCGTGTTCGGCTTCCTGAGGGACGGTCTGAAACGTCTTCTGGAGGCTGAGCCTGCGAAAGTCCGGTCCCGGATCTGCGGTATCGGAATCGGCACGCCGTTCGAACTGTGGCGGTGGCACGACCTGACCGGTCCCGCGGCCGACAGGTTCCGGTCATGGAAGGACATCGACTTTGCCGCCGAGGTCTCGACGTTCTCCGACCTGCCGGTCTTCGTGATGAACGATGCCACGGCTGCCTGCCAGGCCGAACAGCTCTACGGTCGCGGCAAGGAGTTCCGCGACTACGCGTATTTCTTCATCGGCTCCTTTGTCGGCGGCGGCATTGCACTGAACGGCAGTGTCTTCGAGGGCAATCAGGGAAATGCAGGAGCTCTGGGGTCGATGCGAACCACCAGCCCGCTCGGTGAGAGCAAGCAGTTGATCGACGTGGCATCCCTGCACCTGCTCGAAACGCGCCTGATCGAGGCCGGGCTGGACCCGCAACGGATGTGGCGACGTCCGCAGGACTGGCGCAGCTTGACCCGCTATGTGACCCCGTGGATCGGCGAGACGGCGCAGGAACTCGCGAAAGCGTCACTTTCGATATGCTCGGTCATCGACTTCGAAGCCATCCTGATCGACGGCGCATTCCCGCCCGAGGTTCGCGGCGAGCTTGTTGAGAGAGTTCGGCGGTATATCGAAAACCAGGACACCCGCGGCCTGATCAAGCCGAGGATCGAGGCGGGAAGTGTCGGCGAAAACGCGCGAAGCATCGGGGCGGCGAGCAATCCGGTTTTTTCGCAGTTCCTGCTGAACACCAATGCGGGCTTGTCGGCCAGTCAGGGGCGCTGACGGCCCGACTGGTTGACAGCGGTATGCGAGAAGGCGCGATCAGCGCTCTGTCAGTTTCAACTCGATCCGTCTGTTTTGTGCGAGCGCTTCCGGGCTGTTGCCCTCGGCGGCAGGGTGGTATTCCCCGAACCCTGTCGCGGCAAGCCGGTCGGGCGGAAAGCCGAGTTGATCCTGCATAAACCGCACGACCGAGAGGGCGCGGGCCTGGCTCAGCTCCCAGTTGTCCCGGTATCGCCCCGTTCCGGTCAGCGGCACGTTGTCGGTGTGACCGTCGACCCGGATGATCCAGTCAACCTCTGGCGGGATCTGCGCCGCCACCTCGCGCAAGGTGGCAACGACTCCGGCGATCTGACTGCGCCCCTCCGGCGCGAGATCGGCCGAGGCCGGCCGGAACAGCACTTCGGAAGAAAAAACGAAACGGTCACCGACAACCCGCACGCCCTCGCGTCCCGCCAAAACCTGACTGAGTCGCGCAAAGAACTCGGACCGGTAGCGCGCCAGTTCCTTGGTTTCCTCCTTCAGCGCGGCAGCTTCGGCCTCCAGCCGCAGACGCTCCGCCTCTTCCAGTTCCGCCCGCCGCTTCTGCTCGGCAGCGACCTGGGCCAATGCGGAGTTGAGCCGCGTGCCAAGGGCTTCTATCTGCACCTTTGCCTCGGCATCGCGGGCGTCCGAGGCGTCCAGAAGCTCCTGCAACGCGCCGAGTTGACCGCGCAATGCGGCGATCTGTTCGTTCAACAAGGCAACCTTGCGGGCGGCCTCGGCCGAAGCCGCCTTTTCCTTCGCCAGTTCGTCATTCGCGGTGTCGAGAAGCGCCTTCTGCCGCTCTGCCTCGCTCAGTTCTTCTCCCGCGCGGGCATTGGCCGCGGCGAGCAGGGTCAGCGTCTCTTCTGCGCGACGGCGCTGTTCTTCCAGCGCCAGCGTCATCGCGGTCAGCTCATCCTCGGCACCTTGAAGCTTGTCGCGCAAGGCAGCTGCGGCGGCGGCCTCGGTCAGACGCGCAGCTTCCGCGTCCGACAGTTTTTCCGATGCCTCCGCGCCCTTTTGTTCCAGATCGGCGACAAGCGCCTCCAGCGCGGCGCGGCGCGCGGCGGCAAGGCGTGCGGCCTCGGCCTGCGCGTCGATCTCGGATCGCGCCTTGGCAACGGCAAGGTTCAGGGCATCGCGTTCCGAGACAAGTGCATCCCGTTCCGCTGACAGCGCGTCCGCCTCGCCCCGTGCGGTATCGCGTTCACTCAGAAGCGTCGCGACCTGCGCCTCGAATGAGGTGATCCGGGTCTCGGCTTCGGAAAGCTGGGTATCCCGTTCCTCCACCTGCCGTGTCAGAGTTGCGATCAAGGCGGACTGCCGGTCGGCCTCCGCCCGCGCGGTGTCGAGATCGCGCGTCAGCCCCGCGACCTCGCCTTCAAGCGTGCTGGCCCTGTCCCGCTCCAGCCCCAGCGCATCGGCCAGACCGGCGACTTGATCCGCCAGCGCCGCAAGTTCGTCGTCCTGACTGTCGATGGTTTCCCGCAAGGTGAACTGAACGATCATGAAGATCGTCAGCACGAACATCAGCACCATCAGAAGCGCCGTCATCGCGTCAACGAAACCGGGCCAGATATTGCCCGAGAACCGTTGCCCACCACGTGCCTTGGTCAATGCCATGGCCTAGCCCCCCCGGGGATCGGTCCGCCCCAGCGCCCGCACTGCACGGGTCAGTTCGGCAAGATCGCCACGAAGATCGGCCATGCTTTCCTGCCGACCGGCCGCGACCTCTTCCAGAAGGCGCAGAAGCTGCACATCGATGGAGCGGAGCCGCATCCGGCTTTCGGCCTCACCGCCGCCGCCAGCGGCGCCAACGCCTTCATCCTCGGCCGCCTTTTCGATTATGCGGATTAGTCGTTCCTGCCCCTCGGCGATATGGGTGAGAATGCCGACCGAACCGATTTCGGATTCAAGCTGGCGGGTCAGCCCCTCGACCGAGGTTGCGAGTTCCTCCAACCGGTCATTGACGGCGCTTCGGCCGGCATCGGACTGGCGCAGAATTTCCTGCAAGGTCTCGACCTGGTCGGCCATGTGATCCAGCACACCCGACACGGTTTCCTGATCGATCCCACCGTCGGCATCCCCGCCTGAGAAAGACAGGCGCGTGAACGAGGTCAGCCATTCCTCCAGTTCCCGGTAAAAGCGGTTCTGGCCATGCCCGGCAAAAAGTTCCAGCAGACCGACCACAAGCGATCCGGCAAGACCGAGAAGCGAGGACGAAAACGCCGTGCCCATGCCGCCAAGCTGGCGTTCAAGACCGGTCATGAGCTTGTCGAAGACCTCAAGACCGGTTTCACCCTCTTGCGGGGCCAGCGCGCGGATCGTGTCAACCACCGCCGGAACCGTAATCGCCAGCCCATAGAAGGTGCCGAGCAAGCCAAGAAAGATCAGCAGGCTCGTCAGATAGCGGGTGATATCACGCGCCTCGTCGATCCGTGTCGCCACGGATTCCTGGATTGACCGGGCCGAGCCTGACGAAATCTGACCGCCCCGCTTGCCCCGCGACCGCAGGAGCGCGGCAAGGGGCGCGAGCATTCTTGGCGGGATCGTAATCTCATGCCCGGGCCGGTGGGCAGCGAACCCCTCGATCCAGCTGACCGAGCGGACCAGCTGCCCGACCTGCCAGAAACAGGTCAGAACACCCAGCAGGAAGACGCCGAGGATCAGCCCGTTCAGCCAGGGGTTGGCAATGAAGATGGAGAAAATCGGCCCATACGCAACATAGGCCCCTGCAACGACAAGGCCGCAGACCAGCAACATCATTGCGATCTGGCGCACCGGCTGGGAAAAGAACAACTCGGCCTCGCGCACGGGTTTGTCCATGAGGATCGCCACCCCTGTCCTTGCATTTGCTCGGACAATAGGCGGCGACGGGGCCGCTAACAAGCCGTAAGCGCGCCGATCATTTGCTGCCCATGAGCGCGCGAACACGCGCCGACAGCCAATCGAGGTCGGGATCGGCGATACCTAGCTCGTGCAGGTGATCGGCGGTGTTCCACAGATATTCGGTGTTCGGGCCACGACCGCCCACTGCCGAGGCGATGATGCCGGCCTGTTCCTCCAACTCCAGTCCGCCGCAATACTGCACATGATCCGGGTCGATGACATAGGTCACCGCATCAAGAACCCGGCCATCAGTCAGCGCGATCGGCAGGGTCTTTTCCAGATAGGCCGACGAGATCAGCTCGCGTTCCCGCAAATAAGCGAGCGTGGTTTCGCTATCTTCTGGCCGGACGGCATAGGCGACACCATTACACGCCGCGCCTTCCAATGCGTCGAGCGCCAGCACCAGCCCCGGCTTTTCCTCCGTGCCGCGATGGTGGATCGAGCGCATGCAGAAGGACCGGTGCCAGCCGTCAAGCCGCGCCAGCACCCGGTCCGAATAGGCAAAACCCGGCTCCCACATCAGCGAGCCATAGCCGAAGACCCACATCGTTTTCATCGCTGCGCCCCACTGGTTCTTGCCGTCCGCCACCTGTAAACAGCATCGACCTTCGGGAGAAAAGGCCCATGCGCGCGGTAATCTGGCTGACAGCGGCATTCGCGATCTTCTACGGCGGATATTGGGCCGTGGGCTCCCGCGCGGTTCTACAGGGGACTGAAACGGCACTTGCCGACCTGCGGGCAGAGGGGCTGGCCGATTTTGGATCCGTCACGCTGAAAGGCTTTCCGTCGCGCTTCGATCTGACGGTCGAACGCCCCGTGCTTTCAAATGCCGACGAGAGCCTGCTTTGGTCGGCGCCCACGGTTCAGATCTATGCCCTGTCCTACAGGCCGCACCACATCATCACCGTCCTGCCGGGCGAGCAGACGTTGCGGTTCGGTCGGGAAACACTTGCCCTCATCTCCGACGACCTGCGCGCCAGCGCTGTCTTCGGGATCGATCCAGACCTGCCGCTCAAGCGCGCGCAATCGGTGGGAACCAGCCTTGACCTGACATCGGATCAAGGCTGGGGGGCTCAGGCACGCGAGGCGCGTCTAGCCATCCGCGAAGGCGCAAACGCCACGGAACAGGAACTTGGGGCGGAGGTTTTCGACCTTTCGATATCGGGCTACCCCGCAGAGCTGCTGGCCGAAGCCGACTTGCCGACAGGCGGCGGCCACCTGCGTCTTGATGCTGTGCTCGACCTCGACAAACCGCTCGACCGCCATATCCCGGCGGCACCGGCGCGGATCACGAGCGCCGATATCCGGGCGGCGGAACTGACTTGGGGGACCGTGCGGATGAACGGATCGGGTCGGATCGAGATCACGGATGCAGGTCAGCCGGAGGGTCGCATAGCGCTGACCATCCACGACTGGCGCGCCGCCTTGCCACTCGCGACCGCACTCGGCCTGATCAGGCCGGAAACGGCGCCAACGATGGAAAAAGCTCTGGACCAGCTCGCTCAACTCGGCGGTCGGCCGGAATTGACGCTGCCGCTGGTCTTTTCCGGTGGCTGGATGAGCCTCGGGCCGGTCCCGCTTGGACCTGCACCCCGGTTCTAAACCGCACAGTCAGCGGCAATAGGGCCCGCGCCCTCGCGCCGTGTCCAGATGGAAGTGATCGTCGTGATGGCGATCCGAACCCGGTCCCAGAACCGTATTGAACGGCCCGCAGGCGGCCTTGCGCATCTGCGCGAGTGGCTTGCCGTAGCTCTTCGAGCTCCAGCCTTTCTGCACGGTGACGAGCGTCCCGTCGGCTAGGAGAATTCCGGATATGTCAATGGCCCGCCCCTTGCCATGTTCCGAGATCCTCGCGCCCTTGACGTTGTTGCGTCCGCGGCAGGCATAGCTTGCCGCGACCTGAAGCGCCGCGACGCCGCCGCCCTTCCGACCGATTGAGGGTTTCACACCGGTTTCCACCCAATGTTTCAAGGCCTTGGCAGTCGTGCAGTCCATCGCCGCCGGCTGTGTCAGCGCGACGCCGGCAACCGAAATCAGACTGACGCCATCGTCCAGCCCGCAGCCTTTCAGCCGAGCTTTAATCGGCGGTATGGTCTTGCCCTTCAGCGCCGGATCACCGCAGACTGCGCCCTTTCGGCCCGTCGTCGCCTCTGGTGCCGGTTGCGTTCGGACAGCGGCGCGCAGAACTTGGGCCTTCTCGGCAAGGTTCCCAGGGCGCGGCTGCGGATGCAGCGAGGCCAGGGGCGCGAAGGCTGAAAGCAAAGTTGCCGCCGGTCTCACGGTTACAGCTTTGATCGCGGGCCGGGCCATAGGGCGCGGGGATTTCTCCAGCGGGTTTGAAACGGCCATTCCAGCCGATAGGATCAGTGCCGCGACCAATGCGGCCCCAAAGACCGGTCTCGCACGGCCGCTCATGTTGGATCCGCTGCTACACGACCGAAATCGGGGGCGGCCGTGTCCTGACCGGCTTCGATGATCCCGCGCCGGATCGCGCGCGTCCGGGTGAAGTAGTTGAAGAGCTCGTCCCCGTCGCCCATTCGGATGGCACGTTGCAGGGCGAACAATTCCTCGGTGAAGCGGCCGAGAACGTCCAGCGTCGCTTCCTTGTTGGTCAGAAACACATCGCGCCACATCGTCGGGTCTGAGGCCGCAATGCGAGTGAAATCACGAAAGCCCGCGGCGGAGTACTTGATGACCTCGCTTTCAGTCACCCGGCGCAGGTGATCGGCCACGCCCACCATTGTATAGGCGATCAGGTGCGGAGTATGGCTGGTGACGGCAAGGACGAGGTCGTGGTGATCGGCCTCCATCTCTTCCACCAATGCGCCCATGCCTTCCCAGAGGGCCCGTAACCGTGCAACCGCCTCGGGCCGGGCATCGCCGGGGGTCAGCAGCGTGAATCGGTTCTTAAAAAGCGTCGCAAAGCCTGACCGCGGGCCGGAATGCTCGGTCCCCGCAAGCGGGTGGCCTGGGACGAAATCCACGCCATCCGGAACATGAGGGCCGACAGCCTGCACTACCGCCTGCTTGACAGAACCAACATCGGTGATAGTGGCGCCGGGCTTCAGATGGTGGCGGATCTCTTTTGAGACCTGCGCCATCGCACCGACCGGCACGGCGAGGATGACAAGATCAGCCCCCTGCACCGCCTCGCCCGCCGTCACGAACACTTCGTCGCAAAAGCCAAGTTCCAGCGCCACCTCGCGCGTTGCCTCGGTCTTGGCATAGCCCGCGACGCTTCCTGCGAGTCCCCATTTCTTCATTGCATGGCCCATCGACGAGGCGATGAGGCCAAGCCCGATCAGGGCCACTCGATCATAAATCACAGCCATTAGTGGTGCCCCTTGAATCTGGCAACGGCCTCAGCCACCCGGTGGCAGGCGGCTTCATCGCCGATGGTGATGCGCAGGCAATGCGGCAGGCCATAGCCCGCCACCCGGCGCACGATCAGGCCCTCGGATTGCAGATGGGCGTCGCAGGCCGTGGCCTCTGCCTCATCGGCGAAACGGGCGAGAATGAAATTGGCCATCGACGTGTCTGAAGGAACGCCATGTTCGGCCAGTGCCTCGGCCAGCCAGACACGCATTCTTGCGTTTTCTTCCCGGCATTTTGCAACGAATTCCTGATCGCGCACCGCCGCCTCGCCCGCGTCGAGCTGGCCATGCGACAGGTTGAACGGATTGCGTATGCGATTCAGCACGTCAATGATCGAATGCGCCCCATAGCCCCAGCCGATACGCAGCCCGCCAAGCCCATAGATCTTTGAAAAGGTCCTTGTCATGAAGACATTGGGCCGGTCCGTCGCGAGCGCCGCGCCGCCGTCGAAGCCGTCGACATATTCCGCATAGGCCCCGTCGAGGACGAGTATCGCCTGCGGCGGCAGGCCGTCGGCCAGCCGTGCCACCTCGGCTTGTCCGATCATCGTACCGGTCGGGTTGTTGGGATTGGCGATGAAGACGATCCGGGTCCGCTCATTCACGGCGGAAAGGATCGCATCGACATCGACGGTGCGGTCGCGTTCGGGCACCTGCACAGGTGTGGCCCCGACCGAACGCGCAGCGATCGGGTACATCAGGAACCCGTGCTGGGTGTAGATGACCTCATCCCCCGGACCTGCATAGGCCTGGCAGAGAAGCAGCAGCACCTCGTCCGATCCCGTGCCGCAGATGATCCGCGCCGGGTCGAGCCCGTGGACCTCGCCGATAGCCTCACGCAGCCTGGCGTGATCGGTTGACGGATAGCGATGCAGGTTCTTTGCCGCCCGGACATAGGCCTCTCTCGCCCTTCCCGACGCGCCGAACGGGTTTTCGTTCGACGACAGCTTTACCGCGTCGGTAATTCCGGCCACATGGCTTGCCCCGCCCTGATAAAGCGCGATCTCCATGATGCCGGGCTGCGGGCGGATCGGGTCGGTCATGTCGGCCTCTGTGTGGTTCGGGGTTTTCTAGCGTTCGACCAGCCCCATGGCCAGCGCGATGTGACAAAGAAAAAGGGGCCGCGGCGGCGCCGCGACCCCTTGCAATACCGGGTCTTGCCGCTTGGGCGGATCAGTTCTTCGCGTAATATTCGACCACGAGGTTCGGTTCCATCTGCACAGCATAAGGAACGTCACCAAGCGCCGGCGTGCGCACGAAGGTCGCGGTCATCTTGGAATGGTCGGCCTCGATATAGTCGGGCACGTCACGCTCGGCGAGGCCGACAGCCTCCAGCACGAGGGCGAGCTGGCGCGACTTGTCGCGGACTGCGACCACATCGCCTTCCTTCACGCGGTAGGAACCGATGTTCACACGCTTGCCGTTCACGGTCACGTGGCCGTGGTTCACGAACTGGCGGGCGGCGAAAATCGTCGGCACGAACTTGGCGCGGTAGACGACGGCGTCAAGGCGGCGCTCCAGAAGGCCGATGAGGTTCTCACCGGTGTCGCCCTTGACCCGCTCGGCCTCGGCATAGATGCGGCGGAACTGCTTTTCGGTCAGGTCGCCGTAATAGCCCTTCAGCTTCTGCTTGGCGCGCAGCTGCGTGCCGAAGTCCGAGAGCTTGCCCTTGCGGCGCTGACCGTGCTGGCCGGGACCGTATTCACGGCGGTTGACGGGGGATTTCGGACGGCCCCAGATGTTTTCGCCCATCCGGCGGTCGATCTTGTACTTGGCAGAGGTGCGTTTGGTCACCGCTGATCTCCTTCTTTGGGTGCCGCCGGTGCGGCGGCTGTGAAGGGCGTTGTCCTTTCCGTCCGCCCGGACCTGATCCGGGCTTCGGGCGACAGGCATCCCCTTGCGGGGGCCACCAACACCAATGAAATGCCCGGGCGCATTCGTCCCGGGACGGGCGGCTTATAGCGCCCGGGCCGGCAGAGTCAACGCCCGTTTCGCGCGGACCGCGCGCCCGGCAGCGACGCCGCCGCGGCTGTCAGGCCGCTTCGAACCGCATGATCGCCGCTTCCGGCGAGGACAGGTTGCGCCGGGCGAACGAGCCATAATACATCCGATCCTGCTCCAGTCCGGGCAAGGTGGACAGAAGGGCTGCCTTTTGATCGGGCTCCATAAGATCGAAATCCGCGGCGGCGGGATGAAAGCTTTCGGTCTCCATGCCGTTCGCCCAAACAATCTGGTGCCGCTCGGTCAGAAGATGGAAATAGGTCACTTCGCGGTATCCGGTTTCACCGACGACCCATTGCCCGTCGATCAGATCGCGCGCGGCCACCAGAACTTCGTCTTCATTAAACAGTTCTCGGGCTCTGGCGCCCCGGATCAGCATCCGATGTTCCGGCGACACCAAGAGGTCGCTGTCGGGCCGGTCATCGCCCATCGCGCCCGCACGGACACGTATCGGCCGCAGATGCGGCATCGCATAAAGCCGGGCGCCGCTCATCCGGCGCGAACCGGTCCACAGCACCTCCTGCGCGCCGTCGTCGCGGGTGGAGACGCGATCGCCGGCGCGAAGCGCCTCCACTGGGCGGGGACCGTCGGGCGTGTCGATGAGCGTACCGCCGGCAAAACAGATGACGCCGCCGCGAGCCCCCGGCGCCTCGGCACGGGACGTCCCGGCCGCACAATCCACGACGAACAGATCAGCGTGCCGAGGCGGCAAACCGCCGGGAAAGGCCACCACCGCGCCCCGGGTTTCGGTTTCGATCAGCGCGAGCGGATAGTTCCTTTGCCCGTCGGTGACCACAATCCCGCGCGCCGGGCGTTGATCATCGGCGGACATGTCCGGAAGATCGCGCGTTCCGATACCCGGCACCCGGCCAAACAAACGACCAGCAGACCGGCACGCCCTGTTGCGCAGATCTACTCCTCCATCGAAAACGTCTAAGATCGCGCTTTCCGGCGCGCCACCCAGCCGAACGGGTTCACCCTGCCATCGCAACACCGAGCCCACCGCCAGTGTTGCCGTCGCACCGCCCCGGACACCGTCGATCTCCACTTGCCCAAGCGGCACAACATAAGTGCCGCCACGGCAACCTGCACTGCCCATCGATCCACCCAATTCATTTTGTTTTCGGGCCCACACGGCCACTTATTAACAAAAGGTTAACACGATCCCTCGCCGCGCGAACCGCCTGCCGAGTTGCAGGTTGATCCAAGTAAAAAATGTTGCAGAAAAGAATCACCGTATCGGCGGCATCCTCTTTGCAATCGGTCGCATCACGGGTCGATCATGCTGTTCAATCCCGCGGCGCCCCGCTATCGTTTGGCGATCAAAAGACCGGATTTGAGGCAAGATGCCGGTAACGCTCAGGGATGTCGCCGAACGGGCCGGAGTATCGCGCTCCGCCGTCTCGCGCACCTTCACCGAAGGAGCATCGGTATCGGCGAAGACCCGACGCAAGGTCGAAAAGGCGGCGGCAGAACTTGGCTATGCCCCAAGCGCGCTGGCCGCCGCGCTGAGCACCGGAAGAACGAAACTGATCGGGCTGATTTCGAACAATTTCCATAATCCGGTCTTTCTGGAAGTCTTCGACCGTTTCACACGCGGCCTGCAGGAACGCGGGCTTCGACCGCTTCTCGTCAATCTGAGCGATGAAACCGATCCGGCCAATTCGGTCCGCATGCTTCGGCAATATTCCGTTGACGGCGTTATCGTGGCGTCCTCCACCCTGCCGCCAAGCTTCGCCCGCGCGTTTCGGGATGCAGGCCTGCCCGTCGTACACGCCTTCGGCCGCCGTTCCGCGGCGCCCGAAGTTCATGTCGTCGGTGTCGATAACGTCGAATGCGGGCGGCTGGCCGCACGCGCGCTGATCGCGCGCGGCTACAGACGGGTGGCATTTCTCGGCGGGCCCGTGGACGCAACCTCCACCCGAGACCGTTGCGCCGGATTCATGGATGAGATCGGGCGGACGGACGGCCTGACCAGCACGAAAAGTTATGCCGATGCGTATTCCTTCGAGGCCGGGCGACGGGAAATGCAACGCCTCCTGGCAACCTCGGACCCTGCCGACGCTTATTTCTGCGGCGATGATGTGCTTTCCATTGGTGCGCTCAGTGCGCTGAGAGAGGCCGGATACTCGGTGCCGGAGGATGTCGGGGTCATCGGCTTCAACGACATGGAGATGGCCGGGTGGGGAAATATCGACCTGACGACGATCCGCCAGCCGATCCCCGAGATCATCGACGCGGCAATTGAACTGGCGGCGGCCTCGATCGACGTCCCGGACATACCCCCAAAGGCGTGTCTATTTGACTGCACATTGGTGGAACGCACCACGCTGCGACCAAAGCCTGATCGGTAATCCAATCCGTCTATTCCAAAAATGGTCGCCCGCCCGCCAGGTCACCGGAACATCGGCGGTCGCGCATCGACCCATTGCCCTTCGGCCCGCCCCGATTGCGCGACAGCAAAGACAGCGGCCATCGACCGCAACCCATCCTCGGCTCGGGGGTAGAGATTGGCGGCGGGATCCATCTCGCGGCCCTCCTTCCGCGCCCGGATCGCCTCGGCCAGGTCCTTGTAGATATTGGCGAAGGCGAGCGGCATGCCTTCGGCATGGCCGATGGTGACACGGGTCGTCCGGTCTGCCTCGGGCGAGAGCCCAGCCTCGCCGCGTTCGATCACCTGAAGACGCTGCCCAAGTGGCATCCAGAAAAGCTGGTTGGGATGTTCCTGCGCCCAGCGCACACCGCCCTTTTCGCCGAAAACCTGCAAGGTCAGCCCATGTTGCCGCCCGATGGCCACCGACGAGGTCCAGAGCCGCCCGACCGTCCCGCCGGACATGCGGAAATTCACCATCGCATCATCTTCAAGTACCCGGCTTTCGATGCATGACACGGTGTCGGCCGAGAGACGATCCACTTCCTGACCCGTCACGAAACTCGCCATGTGCAAGGCGTGGATGCCGCAATCGGCAAACTGGGCCGAGACACCGGCCTGCGCCGGGTCGTAGCGCCAGCGGACGCGGGGGTTATCCGCGTCAGCCGCATCGGCATGGTGGCCATGGGCGAACTCGGCCACCACCAGCCGGACACGGCCCAGATCGCCGCGCGCCACCATCGCCCTCATATGACGGACGAGCGAATAGCCGGTATAGCCGTAATTCACCGCACAGATGCACCCGGTCTCGCGCGCCAAAGCGACGATCTCCTCACCTTCCTCGACCGTCATCGTCATCGGCTTTTCGCAAAGGACGTGGAACCCGGCTTTGAGGAAGGCCCGCGTGATCTCGAAATGGGTCGCATTCGGTGTGGCCACGGTGACAAGGTCAATCCGGTCCGCTCTGCCCTGTTCGCCCTCCAGCATCTCACGCCAGTCGCCATAGGACCGCTCAGCGTCAAGTCC
>JAUIDM010000051.1 GCA_030428915.1 Alphaproteobacteria bacterium
GAAGGGAGTTCACGCATGACATTGTCGCTGTCCCTCGCCTGCCTCTGGGCCATCACCGCGACCGTGATCGCGATGTTTCCCTCGCGCGACAGACACTGGCGGGTGGCCTATCTGCTGATCGCGGTGGGCATCCCGATCCTGGGCTATGTGACCTATCAGAACGGGCCATGGATCGGACTGATCGTGCTCGCCGCCGGCGCCTCCATCCTGCGCTGGCCGCTCATCTACCTCTGGCGCTGGGCGCGGCGGAAAACCGCCCGCTGAGGCGTCTGCCAAGCGTCTGTAAAACGTATGGCAAGCGTATGGCATCCGTCCCGACACCCATGCTTGCGGGGTGAGGCGGTTTCGGTCAGCTTGAGGGGATGGTGAAGGCGTCAGAGATACGGGATCGCGACAGTCTGGAAGCGTGGCTGGATGAACGGCCGCAGGAGGATGCCGTAGTGATCGGGCAGCGTGCAGCCTGCCGTGTTGCGCCAATCGCCTGGGCGCGATCCGCAGAAATAGTGCGCGATCGCGATTATGAAACTCTGGCGGTTTGCCGGGCGCTTCTGACTACGGGTGTGGCCGTCAGATCGGCCTCCTCGACAATCCAAGATGCCGTCAACAACGCCTTTGCGATGGTTTACGCCAGCGAGGACAAGGAATCCTCTGATGCCGCTGACGATGATGCCCCAGCCCACGCGCGCTATGCTGCTACCCAAGCTGTCTCTGGTGCCGACGCTGCCGACTACGGTATCGACGCCATAGAATGCGCCGTCAAAGCTGCCACAGCCACGGCCAACACCGCCGCCAGTAGGGCGATGTGGGATCAAATATGCCTTGATGCCGTGCGGCTGGAGAATGGCAATCTGCATGGCGCACCACTTTGGCATGGCATTTATCCGGATTGGTTTGCCGAAGCTGAAAGGGGAACTCGGGCGATCTGGCCGCAAGACCCGCCTGAACGCTGGGCCTTCTGGACCCGCTGGTGGGATGGGGTTTTGTCCGGCCGTCACGTCGACTGGGAGTTGCAGCGGCAGGTCGCGTTGATCCCCGACGATATCTGGCGGCAGGGGCCGGATGCCGTGGCCGAGGCAATCGCGAAGCTGGAGGAGAGCGGTGAACCGGATGCCGCTCTGGACGCAGAGATTGCGCGCATGGAACCGCCGAAAAAGCCGGTGGTGCAAGCGGTGAAGGCCGCTATGGAGCAGAACCGCGATGCGTTGCCGCCGACATTCGATGCAATCGAAGGGCTGCTTGCGCTGGAAATCGGTAGGGAACAACATCGCAACTACACCGACGATCTCGACCTTGCCCAAGCAATGCGGAGGATTGGCATACTACTGGCGCTGCACTCCGCGATTAGTCAATTGCGTTTGACGGTGCCGGAGCTTGGCCCGGTGCCGCACGACGATGCTGCGACAGCGGAAAAGCTACTCCGATACTACGCCAATAAGTTCGCGGAATTGCCGCGCGCGAAGGCTGGTGAAGTGGTTGAAGGCGTCTGGGAGACTGGTAAGGGCGTCGTGTCCGTGGGGTTGATCCTTGGGTCGGGGGCGCTCGCCGGATATTTCGGCCTTCCGGCTTTGGGCGGGCTGGTGGCTGGGTCGATGGTCTTTGCCCCGAAGAATTCGGCAGACATTATCAAGGCTGCCAAGGAATTTCTGACATCGCCGAAATAGGCACCGCAACAACTATGCACGTTGTTCCCCGGAACGGATCGAATGCCCCGCCCGGCGGCAACGCCGGGCAGCGCCCGACTTTCCGGCCCTCGGCAGTTGCCTCGGGCATTCGGCCCGGACGACCTGCCACTGGCAGATCGTCCGGGCGCGCCTCATCCCCCGGGGAGGGCGCTTTTCGCCCACCCCGAGGGTCGGGCGCTGCCCTTGTGGCTCCGAACAGACGCCTGCTGTGCGGCGGCATGGGCGAGGGGGTAAACCTGCCGACATCTGGAATAGGACGTTTGACTTATCGCAAGTCATACATAAATCGGTCATGGTAAGAGCGCGTGACGCAGTCTGCCTGCGCGACCGGAACAACGACGAAAGAGGATTTGTGATGATCACCAAGCTGCTCGCCCCAACCGCCGCCCTTCTGGCGCTGGCCGCGCCCGCCTTTGCCGAGGGCGATGCCGCCGCAGGCGAATCGGATTTCAAGAAATGCAAGGCCTGCCACATGATCGTGGCCGATGACGGCACCGAGATTCAGAAGGGCGGCAAGACCGGCCCGAACCTTTATGGCGTGATCGGCCGCACCGTCGGCTCCACCGATTTCAAATACGGCGATTCGATCGTCGCGGTCGGCGAAAGCGGTCTTGTCTGGGACGAGGCGGAACTGGCCGCCTACGTGACCGATCCCAAGGCCTGGCTGGTCGAGAAGACCGGCGATGCCGCTGCAAAATCCAAGATGACCTTCAAGCTGACCAAGGGCCAGGAGGACATGGCGGCCTATCTCGCCTCGATCAGCCCGGCTGCCGAAGGCGGCGAAGCAACGACCAACTGACACGTCCGACCGGGGTCCGGCCCGCGCCGGGCCCCGACCGCGCCGGCCCCGGATTGACCGGGGGCGCCGGTGCGCGGCCCGGCCGCGTCAAGCAACTGCGGCAATTTTTCCTGTTCCCAGCGGCTTGGTGCATTGCCCAAGCTTCAATCACGCTCTATTACGGGGCCGGACGCGGTGCGGAGCCGAGGCTCGGCGCCCCCGTGCATGGAATGGGAGAACAGCATGGCCGACGCAGCCGTTCATGGCCACGGTGATCATGGGCACCCCGGGTTCTTCACCCGCTGGTTCATGTCCACCAACCACAAGGATATCGGTATCCTCTATCTCTTCACGGCCGCCGCCGTGGGTCTGATCTCGGTGATCTTCACCGTCTACATGCGCATGGAGCTGATGGAGCCCGGCGTGCAGTATATGTGCCTTGAAGGCGCGCGGTTCTTCGCCTCGGGCGAGGCCTGCACCCCGAACGGCCATATCTGGAACGTGATGGTGACCTATCACGGCGTCCTGATGATGTTCTTCGTCGTGATCCCGGCGCTTTTCGGCGGTTTCGGCAACTATTTCATGCCCTTGCATATCGGTGCGCCGGACATGGCCTTCCCGCGCATGAACAACCTTTCCTACTGGATGTTCGTGGCCGGTGTGGCGCTGGGTGTTGCCTCGCTTCTCGCACCGGGCGGCAACGACCAGTCCGGATCGGGCGTCGGCTGGGTTCTCTACCCGCCCTTGTCGACGAACGAGGCGGGATGGTCGATGGACCTCGCGATCTTCGCGGTTCACGTCTCGGGTGCCTCTTCGATCCTTGGCGCGATCAACATGATCACGACCTTCCTGAACATGCGCGCGCCGGGCATGACGCTGCACAAGGTGCCGCTTTTTGCCTGGTCGATCTTCGTCACCGCCTGGCTGATTCTGCTGAGCCTGCCGGTTCTGGCGGGGGCGATCACGATGCTGCTGACGGACCGCAATTTCGGCACCACCTTCTTCCAGCCGGAAGGCGGCGGGGATCCGATCCTTTACCAGCACATCCTGTGGTTCTTCGGCCATCCCGAGGTCTACATCATCATCGTGCCGGGCTTTGGCATCATCTCCCATGTCATTGCCACATTCGCCAAGAAGCCGATCTTCGGCTACCTGCCGATGGTCTATGCGATGGTGGCGATCGGCGCGCTGGGCTTCGTCGTCTGGGCGCACCACATGTACACGGTCGGCATGTCGCTGACCCAGCAGAGCTACTTCATGCTGGCGACGATGGTGATCGCGGTGCCCACGGGCATCAAGGTCTTCAGCTGGATCGCGACGATGTGGGGCGGTTCGATCGAGTTCAAGACGCCGATGCTCTGGGCCTTCGGGTTCCTGTTCCTCTTCACCGTCGGTGGTGTGACGGGCGTCGTGCTGAGCCAGGCTCCGGTCGACCGGGTCTATCACGACACCTACTATGTCGTGGCGCACTTCCACTACGTGATGTCGCTGGGCGCGGTCTTCGCGATCTTCGCGGGCGTCTATTTCTGGATCGGCAAGATGTCGGGCCGGCAGTATCCGGAATGGGCGGGCAAGCTGCATTTCTGGATGATGTTCATCGGTGCAAACCTGACCTTCTTCCCGCAGCACTTCCTGGGCCGTCAGGGCATGCCGCGCCGCTACATCGACTATCCGGAGGCCTTCGCGCACTGGAACTACATCTCGTCGCTTGGCGCGTTCCTGTCCTTCGCCTCGTTCCTCTTCTTCATCGGCATCGTGTTCTATACGCTCCGCGCCGGGAAGCGGGTCGAGGAAGCGAATTACTGGAACCCCTGGGCGGACACGCTGGAATGGACCCTGCCGTCGCCGCCGCCGGAGCATACGTTCGAACAGCTCCCCAAACAGAGCGACTGGGACAAGGGCCACGCGCACTGATCCCGTGACATGAACGAAACGGCCCCGGAGCGATCCGGGGCCGTTTTCATTTGGGGGTGGGCAGGCAGTTGGTGTGCCAAGGGTCCGGCGTGCGGATTGATGCACAAGATCTGAATGTCTGCTAAGTGCTGGGTTTGAGATAAAAAGGATTTTGGGAACGGTCGATGATCGAGGTTTACGGGCGACGGAATTCCTCAAGTGTCCAGCTTGTGATGTGGGCCATCAACGAGCTTGGTCTGGAACATGAGCGCTTGGACTATGGTCACGGTCACGCCTCAACCCGCACCGATGAATACCTGAAAATGAATCCAATGGGCCGCGTCCCGGTCATACGTGACGGGGACGTATGCATGTTCGAGAGCGCGGCAATCCTGCGGTATCTCGCGGCAACTTACGGATCGGATGACTTCTGGCCCGCCGATCCCGCGCGCCGTGGCCCGCTGGATACCTGGGCCGAATGGGGAAAGGGAACATTTACCGAGGCCGTTCTCGACGTGTTTGTGTATGACGTTCGCTTGCCGCCCGCGACACGCGATCCAGCCATCTTGCGTGACGCAACCGCCAAATTGATACCGCTTGCGGAAATGCTCGATGCACGGCTTGCCGAGGGGCCGTGGCTGGATGGCAACCGGTTTTCCTTTGCCGATATCGCCTGCGGGCACATCCTGTACAGGTATTTCAGCCTGGACTGGCCAAGGCCGGAGCTTGCGCATCTCGGCAGATACTATGAGCGTCTCAAGGAACGGCCGGCATACCGGGACCACGCGATGGTCTCATACGAGGCGCTTCGGGGGTCTTATTGATCACGTTCGGATACTGGCGCCGACGCGGCGCAAGTTCCCTCTGTCCCGGCGGGAAGCGGGCTGCGAAGAGCGACCCGGTTTCCGCTTGCGGCCTTTCCAGCCGCGTTCTAACCAGCAGACATGACAACGCTTCCCTCTGTCCGGGGCACGCTGACCCCCAACCGGCCTTTGGCCGATCTGACCTGGCTTCGCGTGGGCGGGCCGGCGGAGTGGCTGTTTCAGCCGGCTGATGTCGACGACCTGCGGTCGTTTCTTGCAGGTGTTCCGTCGGATGTGCCGGTCTTTCCCATGGGCGTCGGGTCGAACCTGATCGTGCGGGATGGCGGCATAAAGGGCGTGGTGATCCGGCTGGGGCGCGGGTTCAACGGGATCAGCGTCGAGGGCAACCGGGTGACGGCGGGGGCGGCGGCACTGGATGCGCATGTCGCGCGCAAGGCCGCCGAGGCGGGTGTGGACCTGACCTTTCTGCGCACGATCCCCGGCGCGATTGGCGGGGCGGTCAGGATGAATGCGGGCTGCTATGGCGCCTATACCGCGGACCACTTCGTTCAGGCCACGGTGGTGATGCGCGACGGCACGGTGCGCAACGTCACGAAGGGTGAGATGGGTTTTGCCTATCGCCATTCCGACCTGCCCGACGGCGCGGTCGTGGTCGAGGCGGTGTTCGAAGGGCCTTTGGCCGACCCGGCGGAACTGGCCTCTAGGATGGACGACCAGCTGGCCCGCCGCGATGCGACCCAGCCGGTGAAGGATCGCTCGGCAGGGTCCACCTTCCGCAATCCGGCAGGCTTTTCCTCCACCGGCCGGGCCGACGATGTCCATGACCTGAAGGCCTGGAAGCTGATCGACGAAGCCGGGATGCGGGGCGCACGGCAGGGCGGCGCACAGATGAGCGAGAAGCATCCGAATTTCCTGATCAACGCGGGTGGCGCGACGGCTGCCGACCTTGAAGGTCTGGGCGAAGAGGTCAGAAAAAGGGTTTTCAAAAACAGCGGTTTGACGCTAGAGTGGGAAATCATGCGCGTGGGCGTAACATCGCCCGAGGCAGACGCGTAACAACCAGAAGAAAAGGGTCCGCAAAAGGACCTGTTCGAGGCAAAATTGGCAGGCAAGTCGAGCAGACAAGCCTCCAGAGTGGCGGTACTGATGGGCGGCCTTTCCGCAGAGCGGGAGGTGTCGCTGTCGAGCGGGCGCGAATGCGCTCAGGCGCTCCGGGAGGCAGGATTCACGGTGATCGAGGTCGATGCGGGCCGCGATATCGCTGCGCGTCTGGCCGAGATCAAACCCGATGTCTGCTTCAATGCGCTCCACGGTCGCTGGGGCGAGGATGGCTGCGTGCAGGGCATGCTGGAATGGCTGGCCATTCCCTATACCCATTCCGGCGTGCTGGCCTCGGCGCTTTCCATGGACAAGACGCGGGCGAAGGACATCTATCGCGGCGTCGGTCTGCCGGTCGTCGAGAGCCTGCTGGCGCCGAAGGCCGAGGTCATGGCGCGGCATGTGATGGAACCACCCTATGTCGTGAAGCCGAATGCCGAAGGGTCGTCGGTCGGCGTCTATATCGTCGCGAAGGACGCGAATTCGCCGCCGCATCTGGGCGCGGAGATGCCCGAGATCGCGATGGTCGAGGAGTATGTGCCGGGGCGTGAGCTGACCGTGTCCGTCCTCGGCGACCGGGCCTTGGGTGTGACCGAGATCCATACTTCGGGCTGGTACGACTACCATGCCAAATATGCGCCGGGCGGATCGACCCATAGCTGCCCTGCCATTGTTCCCGCCGAGATTGCCGAAGCGGCCTGCGACTATGCCTTGCGCGCCCATCGCGCGCTGGGCTGTCGGGGCCTGTCGCGATCGGATTTCCGCTGGGATGACAGCCGGGGTCTGGAAGGATTGTTCATCCTGGAAACCAATACCCAGCCGGGCATGACGCCGACCTCGCTGAGCCCCGAACAGGCGGCAGCGGTTGGCATGTCATTCCCCGAGCTTTGCGCCTGGATCGTGGAGGACGCGTCATGCGGCCGCTAGGTGGCGAGACGCGGCGTTTTGCCGAGCCGGCGGAGCCCGCGCGCCGCGATCCGGCGCCGTCGCGGCTGGCCTACCGGATGGACCGGCTATGGCTGACCCCGGCCTTCCGCGTGGCGGTTCGGGTCGGTGTGCCCTTCGTTCTGGCGATCTCGCTCGCGGGCGGCTACCTCGCCGATGATGCGCGGCGGGCGGGGATCGCGAAATCGCTGGCCGAACTGCGCGAAAGCGTCGAGACGCGGCCGGAATTCATGGTCAAGCTGATGGCGGTCGACGGCGCCTCGGCCCCGGTCGCGACGGCGATCAGGGGCATGCTGCCGGTGACGCTGCCGGCCTCGTCTTTCCGGCTGGATCTGGAGGCGCTCCGCGCCGAGATCGAGAAGGTCGATGCGGTGGCCTCGGCCGATATCCATATCCGCAAGGGCGGCATACTTCAGGTAACGGTCACGGAACGCCAGCCGGTGATCCTGTGGCGCACAGCGGCAGGGCTGGAGATGCTCGACGCGACCGGCCACCGGGTGGCGACTTTGCTGGACCGGGCGGCGCGGCCCGACCTGCCCGTGATCGCGGGTGAGGGCGCGGACCTTCATGTGGCCGAAGCGCTGACGTTGCTGGAGGCCGCCCGACCGATACATCCCCGCATCCGGGGCCTTGTTCGCATGGGCGAGCGGCGCTGGGACGTGGTTCTGGACCGCGATCAGCGCATCCTGCTGCCCGAGGGCGATCCTGTGCCCGCCATGCAACGCATCATAGCGCTCGATCAGGCCGAGGACATGCTGGGGCGTGATCTGACGGTGGTCGATCTTCGCAACCGGAACCGGCCGACGATCCGGATTGCGGCCGACACGGAAGCCGAACTGACGAGTCTTGAAACCGGGGTGACAGGGCAATGACCGATCTTTACCAGTCCCAGCGCGCCATGCGGAACATGCGCCGCGCGGCCATGCAACGGGGTGTTGTCGCGATCCTCGATGTGGGTACATCGAAGATCGCCTGTCTGGTCCTTCAGTTCGACGGCGGGGACGAGCGACGCGAGGACGGTCTCGGGTCGCTGGCAGGCCAGTCGCAATTCCGGGTGATCGGCGCGGCGACGACCCGGTCGCGGGGCGTGCGCTTTGGCGAAGTCGATGCGATGGCCGAGACTGAGCGCGCGATCCGCACTGCCGTACAGGCGGCGCAGAAGATGGCGCAGACCCGGGTGGATCATGTCATCGCCTGTTTTTCCGGCGCGCGGCCGCGCAGTTACGGTCTGGCCGGCGAGATCGAACTGCATGACGGGCAGGTCAGCGAGCAGGACGTGGCCCGCGTGCTGGCTGCCTGCGAGGTGCCGGATTTCGGACAGGGCCGCGAGGTGCTGCATGCCCAGCCAGTGAACTTTGCCATAGATCACCGTTCGGGCCTGGGCGATCCGCGCGGCCATGTCGGCAACAAGCTTGCGGCCGACATGCACCTTCTGACCATCGACACCGGCGCGGTCGAAAACCTGCTTTACTGCATCAAGCGCTGCGATCTGGAAATCGCCGGGATCGCCTCGTCGGCCTATGTCTCCGGCCTGTCGTCGCTGGTGGAGGACGAGCAGGAACTGGGTGCGGCGTGCATCGACATGGGCGGCGGCGCGACGGGGATTTCGATCTTCATCAAGAAGCACATGATCTTTGCCGAAAGCGTGCGGCTGGGCGGCGATCATGTCACCTCGGACATCTCCAAGGGCCTGCAGGTGCCGCTGGCCACCGCCGAGCGGATCAAGACGATCCATGGCGGGGTCCATGCCACCGGCATGGACGACCGCGAGATGATCGAGATCGGCGCCGATTGCGGCGACTGGGAAAAGGACAGGCGTCAGGTCAGCCGGACCGAGCTGATCGGCATCATGCGCCCGCGCGTCGAGGAAATCCTGGAAGAGGTGCGGGCCATTCTGGATGCGGCCGGTTTCGACCAGTTGCCGAGCCAGCAGATCGTTCTGACGGGCGGCGCGAGCCAGATCCCCGGCCTCGACATGCTGGCGGCAAAGATCCTTGGGCAGAACGTGCGACTCGGCCGACCGCTGCGGGTTCAGGGCCTGCCGCAGGCGGCGACCGGCGCGGCCTTCGCGTCAACTGTCGGGCTTTCGCTTTTTGCCGCGCACCCGCAGGACGAGTGGTGGGATTTCGAAATACCGGCCGAACGTTACCCGGCGCGTTCCCTGCGTCGGGCCGTTAAATGGTTTAAAGACAACTGGTAACCGCATGATCTTGATGTGTCGGCGAAATGCCGCTGAACTGGGTTAGATTAACCCCCAGATTTTGTAGCGTTTTTGCGTTTTTTTCGTGACCTTCGGCAAATATGTGACTAAAATCGCACTAATGCGGAAAAAGCGGCCGATCAGGGTCGGGGACAAAACAGGCGGATAACCAATGGCATTGAATCTGATGATGAGTGAACGCGAAGACCTGAAGCCACGGATCACTGTGTTCGGCGTGGGCGGGGCCGGCGGCAACGCGGTCAACAACATGATCGAGCAGCAGCTCGAGGGCGTGGAATTCGTAGTGGCGAATACGGACGCGCAGGCGCTGCAACAAAGCCATTCCAAATCGCGCATCCAGATGGGCGTGAAAGTGACCGAGGGTCTGGGCGCTGGTGCCCGTCCGTCCGTCGGTGCCGCCGCCGCCGAAGAGACGATCGAGGAGATTGTCGATCACCTCGCGGGCGCACACATGTGTTTCATCACCGCCGGTATGGGTGGGGGCACCGGTACTGGGGCCGCGCCGATCATCGCGCAGGCCGCGCGGGAACTGGGTGTCCTGACCGTCGGTGTCGTCACGAAGCCGTTCCAGTTCGAGGGCGGCAAGCGCATGCGTCAGGCCGATGAGGGCATCGAGGCCCTGCAGAAGGTGGTCGATACGCTGATCATCATCCCGAACCAGAACCTGTTCCGTCTTGCCAACGAAAAGACCACCTTCACCGAAGCCTTCGCCATGGCCGACGACGTGCTTTACCAGGGCGTGAAGGGCGTCACCGACCTGATGGTCCGTCCTGGCCTGATCAACCTCGACTTCGCCGACGTGCGCGCGGTGATGGACGAGATGGGCAAGGCGATGATGGGCACGGGCGAGGCCTCGGGCGAGGACCGCGCGGTGCAGGCGGCCGAGAAGGCGATCGCCAACCCGCTTCTCGACGAGATCAGCCTGAAAGGCGCCAAGGGTGTTCTCATCAACATCACCGGCGGCAGCGACCTGACGCTCTTCGAACTGGATGAAGCGGCGAACCGCATCCGCGAGGAAGTCGATCCCGATGCCAACATCATCGTGGGCTCGACGCTCGACGATTCGATGGAAGGCACGATGCGGGTGTCCGTCGTCGCGACAGGGATCGACGCCACCGTGGCGCAAACCGAGGTGCCGACACCGCGCCGCCGTCTGGCCGAGCCGTTGCAGCCCGCCACGATGGCCGAGCCGGAGGCAGAGCCGGTTCGCGTGGCCGAACCCGTGCGCGCCGAACGCGCGCCCGAACCCGTTGCGGCCCAGCCGGAGCCGCGCCGGGAAGAACTGCGCCGCGAGCCGGTGGCGGAACGCGAAGAAGAGCGGACGCTCTTTGACGCGACCTCGGCCGGGGGCGACCTGCCTCCACCTGCCTATCAGCCCGAGCCGCGCCGTCAGCCGGAAAACCTGCATGTAGATGACGATCCGCAGAGCTTCGTCGCGCCGCGGCCGCGCGCGCCCGGCACGCCGACGCCCGAGGCGCTTGCCCGTCTTCAGGCTGCGGTCAGCCGTGCGCCCGGACATGGCCAGCGGCAGCCAGCCGCCCCGCAACCGGTTCAGCGCGCCCCTCAGCCGGCGAGCGACAAGCCGCGTTTCGGGATCAACACCCTGCTCAATCGGATGACCGGGCACGCAGCCGAACAGCCGCAGCGTACGACGCCGCCGCTGCGCCAGGCACCGGCCCCGCAATCGACCTATGACGACGATACCGAGGTCGATCCGGATCAGGAACGGATTGAAATTCCGGCCTTCCTGCGGCGTCAGGCGAACTGATCGCAGTCACAAATCGGAGAGAAGCGGCCAGCGATTGCTGGCCGTTTTCATTTGTATATCAATGTATTGCAGAGCAATCTTTGCGCGGCGGCAGGGCTTCGCCGAAGTTTTGGGCAATTGTTACATTCCGTTGCAAAGAGTGAGTTGGCTTTCGCGCCACGCCCGATTACCTCCACGCTAGCCAAGAGCCGATAGCGGCTACGAAGGGGTAAACGTGCAGACGACGATCCGATCCTCGATTTCATTCACGGGTGTGGGCCTTCATTCCGGCCTGCGCGCGCGGATGACGATTCTGCCTGCCTCGGCGGAATACGGGATCTGGTTCCGCCGCACCGATGTGATCGGCCGCGATCCGATGGTGCAGGCCCATTGGGCCGCCGTTTCGGAAGCAACCTTGTGCACCAAGATCTCGAATATTGCGGGTACGACGGTTTCGACGATCGAACATGTGATGGCCGCGCTTGCGGGCTGTGGCATCCACAATGCGCTGATCGAGATCGACGGGCCGGAAGTGCCGATCCTTGACGGGTCCTCTGCGCCTTTCGCCTCGGGCATCATGGCGCGCGGCGTTCGGGTGCTGGATGCGCCCTTGCGCTGCTTCCAGGTGCTGAAGCCGGTCGAGGTGAGGCATGGCGATGCCGTCGCGAGGCTGGAGCCTGCCGAGACGCTGGAGATCGACTTCGAGATCGACTTTGCCGATGCCGCGATCGGACATCAGCAAAAACGCATGTCGATGGCCAATGGCGCCTTTCTGCGCGAACTCAGCGATTGCCGCACCTTCTGCCGCCAGGCCGATGTCGATGCAATGCGCGCGAGCGGTCGGGCCCTGGGTGGCAATCCCGGCGAGAACGCGGTCGTTTTCGACGGCGACCGGGTGGTGAGCCCGGGCGGTCTGCGCCGCGCGGATGAGCCGGTGCGCCACAAGATGCTGGATGCGCTGGGCGACCTCGCCCTTGCCGGCGCACCGATCCTTGGACGTTACACGGGCGTGCGCGCGGGTCATGCGATGACCAACCGGCTGTTGCGCGCGCTCTTTGCCGATCCGTCGGCCTATCGCATCGTCGATTGCGACGCGGCGACCCGCCGCCGCCTGCCGGGTTCCGACATCAGCCCTGCGGATATTCCTGCCGTTGCGTGACGTCCGTCGGGACTGCGAATGGCGTTTTGCGCCCCGGATTTTTCTGTGCTAGACGAAGCAGGTACAGCGGTCGGGTAGGGTCCGTTGCGTCAATACAGTAGGCAAGAATCAAGGTAGGCGGGCATGGGTCGGGGCATCAGAGCGGCATCTCTTGTCGGTGGCCTCGTATTGGTCCTGGCGGTTTCCGGCTGTGGTCGGCGGGCAGAGGACCTCAACCTTGAAGCGCTTGATGCCGCGACCATCTACCAGCTTGGCGAGCGCGAGCTGGAAACCAGCCGCAAGAGCGAGCAGTCGATCCGCTACTTTTCCGAGGTGGAGCGCCTCTATCCCTATTCTGAATGGGCGAAGCGCGCCCTGATCATGCAGGCTTTCGCCTATCACAAGCACCGTGAATACGAGGAAAGCCGCGCCACCGCGCAGCGCTATATCGACACCTATCCGGCGGAAGAGGATGCGGCCTATGCCAAGTTCCTGCTGGCACTTTCCTATTACGACCAGATCGACGAGGTCGGGCGCGATCAGGGCCTGACCTTCCAGGCGCTGCAGGCCCTGCGTGCGGTGATCGAGGAATATCCCGACAGCGACTATGCCCGTTCCTCGATCCTGAAATTCGAACTGGCCTTCGACCATCTCGCCTCGAAGGAAATGGAGATCGGGCGATATTACCTCAAGCGCAAGCACTATGCCGCTGCGATCAACCGGTTCCGAGTCGTGGTGGAAAATTTCCAGACCACGACCCATGTGCCCGAGGCGTTGCACCGTCTTGTGGAGGCCTATCTGTCGCTTGGCCTGACGGACGAGGCGCAGACCGCCGGTGCGATCCTGGGCCACAACTTCCAGTCCACGATCTGGTACGAGGACAGCTATGCCCTTCTGACCGGGCGCGGGCTGAGGCCTGAGGCGAAAGGCGATGGCTGGCTGGCGACGATCTATCGCCGGGTGATCCGCGGCGAATGGCTGTGACAAACGGGCGGTGCGTGCTAGCACGCACTCTACGGGGCGGACATGCTGCGCTCGCTTGATATACGCGACATGCTTATAATCGACCGGCTGGAACTGGAGTTCCGGCCGGGCCTGAACGTGCTGACGGGCGAGACGGGGGCCGGCAAGTCGATCCTTTTGGACTGTCTGGGTTTTGTGCTCGGCTGGCGTGGTCGGGCGGAACTGGTGCGTGCGGGGGCCGAGCAGGGCGAGGTCGTGGCGGTCTTTGACCTGCCGGATGGACACGCGGCACGGAGTGTGCTGGATGAGGCGGGGCTGGAGGCCAGTGACGAGCTGATCCTGCGCCGGGTCAATTCCGCCGACGGGCGCAAGACCGCCTGGGTCAACGACCGGCGCTGCTCGGGCGACGTGCTCAGGGCGCTTTCGGACACGCTGATCGAGTTGCATGGCCAGCATGACGACCGGGGCCTGCTGAACCCGCGCGGTCATCGGCAATTGCTTGATGCCTTTGCCGGTGTCGATACGGGTCCGGTGCGCCGGGCCTGGATAGCGCGCGCTGAGGCGCGCAAGGCGCTGGCCGCGGCCGAAGCTGCACTGGCCGGGATGCGTGCGGAAGAGGACTTCCTGCGCCATGCGGTGGCGGAGCTGGACAAACTCGACCCGCAGCCGGGCGAGGAGGCCGAGCTTGATGCCCGCCGCCGGCTGATGCAGGGGGCGAGCCGCATCCGCGAGGACATCGTTCGCGCCGCGCAGGCGCTGGGTGCCGATGGGGCGGAAGGGCTGATGGCCGATGCTGCCCGCTGGCTGGACGGCGCGGCGGAGAAGGCCGAGGGCGCTTTGGATGAGCCGATTGCGGCACTCGGCCGGGCGATCACGGAACTCGGCGAGGCGGCGCAGGGGGTGGAGACCTGCCTGGAGAGGTTGAGCTTAGACCCGCGCGAGATGGAGGCGGCGGAGGAGCGTCTGTTCGCAATCCGGGCGCTGGCGCGCAAGCACGGGGTTCTGGCCGACGAACTGGGCGGCTTTGCCGAAGGGTTGCGGAACCAGCTTTCCTCGCTCGATGGCGGGGCCGAAAATATCCGGGTGCTGTCAAAGGCGGTGGAAGAGGCCGACGCGGCCTATGATGCAGCGGCTTCGGCCTTGTCCGCGCAGCGGCAGGAGGCAGCGGGCCGGCTTGACGCCGCGATCGCCGCCGAACTCGCGCCGCTGAAGATGGAGCGCGCGCATTTCGCGACCGCGTTCAGTGGGGCAGAGCCCGGACCGGACGGGGTGGATCAGGTCGAATTTACGGTGGCGACCAATCCCGGTGCGCCCGCAGGGCCCCTGAACCGCATAGCCTCGGGCGGGGAACTGTCACGGTTCCTCTTGGCACTGAAGGTGGTGCTGGCCCGCGGCGGCGAGGCGCTGACGATGATCTTTGACGAGATCGACCGCGGCGTCGGCGGGGCGACCGCGGACGCGGTGGGCCGCAGGCTTGCCCGGCTGGCAGACACGGCGCAGATCCTTGTCGTCACCCATAGCCCGCAGGTTGCCGCGCGGGGTGCGCATCACTGGCGGGTGGAAAAGACCGTTGTGGCCGACATGACGACCTCGACGGTTCTGCCGCTTGCGCCGGAGGCGCGGGTGGATGAACTTGCGCGCATGCTGTCGGGGGAGAATGTGACCGACGCGGCACGCGATGCGGCGCGGGCGCTTCTGGCGGGATAGGCCGTCCTGTCAGCCCTCATCCCAGCCATAGACCTGCAACCCAATGGCGGCATCGGCGAAATCGGTCCGGTTTAGGTAGGCTTTTGCAGCCTCCCGCATTGCCATCGGATCATGGCCTTCCTTCAGCATTCGCGTCCGCATCCGTTCGCGCGAGGCGTGGAAGCGGCGGTCGGGAAGGGCGTCGAGAATGTCCTGCATCCCGTTGGCCTCAAGCCATGTCGCCATGGCGAAGAAATAGACCTCGTCGAAGCGCCGCGATCGGTCCTTCCACGGTTTGACCGGCCCGGTGAAATGCACAAGACGCGGATTGCGCAGCGGGATCAGGTGGTCGTAACGCATGTTCGCCTGCCAGTTCCAACTCGGCGAAAGCTCCAGCCAGTCGCCGTTAACCGCGGCGTTCAGGGCGGATTGATCGGAATAGTGGCACTTTTCAGGATGGTCGCGCAGAAAGGCGAGTGCGCGGGGCGAGATTTCCTGTTCCAGATAAACAGGGCCGTTGGCGATGAGGATGCCGGAGTTGAAGTACTGACCCATGACCCCGTCGGGCAGGTTGGGGAAATAGTTCCGGCTGACCCATCGTTCCGGCGTGTCGCCCCATAGCGACCGGTCTCGAACGGCTGCGAGTGGCCGGTCATGCCCGGCAAGCGGGATCAGTTCGGCGAAACTGCCCCAGCGGAGAAAGACGTCCACGTCAGAATACGCGACCTGCGGATAGATTGGACAGAGTTCCTCAAGCGCGACGATGCGCAGCAGGGCGGTTGTCGTCAGATGGCTGGAGATGCCGACCCGTTCGTCCACCTCCGGCGCCCGCTTTTCAATCACCTTTACACGGTCGCCGAGGACGTCCCGGAACCGGTCGTCGAGCGGCTCGGAGCAGTAGAGGTAATGGTCAAGCCGGTGCTCGCGGTCGCTGGCCAGAGACCGGGCGAGAAAAAATGCCGCCTGCCAGAACAGGTTCCGGTCGCTGCAGA
>JAUIDM010000052.1 GCA_030428915.1 Alphaproteobacteria bacterium
CCTGCTCCGGAACGCTGTCATCGCCGAAAGAAGCGTCAGTCGAAAAAGGTCATATCCTGCTCGACATCTGCACCGACGGGATCGTCAACGCCCTGCGCTCCGAATTCGTCTGAAAGTTAGAGGACGAAAGACTGCTGTCACGGGGCCGCTCGCGGCCCCGTTCTCTTTGAGACTATCCGTCTAGTTTTGCCGGAACGTGATGCAATATGGCGTCGTACTATTGGCTGGCGATTACGCAAGCGAAAGGGCCCGGAGCGCTCCGGACCCTTCATCAGCACCGTCTTGGCAGATTAGTTGCGGATCACGTTGTGCTCGGGACCGAACGGGAAGCCAGTGATGTTCTCCGCCCCGTCTTCCGTCACGATCAGGATGTCGTGCTCCCGGTAACCGCCCGCACCGGGCGTTCCCTCGGGCAGCATTACCATCGGCTCCATCGACACGACCATTCCGGGCTTGAGCTCCGTCTCAATGTCCTCACGAAGTTCGACCCCGGCCTCGCGTCCGTAGTAGTGGCTGAGCACACCGAAGGAGTGACCGTAGCCGAACGACCGGTATTTCAGCAGGTCCCACTGCCGGTACATGTCATTGAGTTCCAGCGCGATCTCGTTGCATTTGGCGCCGGGCTTGATGAGTTCCAGACCGCGGCGGTGAACAGCCACGTTCTTTTCCCAGATGTCGAGGCTCGCGTCATCGACGCTGTCGCAGAACAGCGTCCGTTCGAGCGCGGTGTAGTAGCCGAAGATCATCGGGAAGGTGTTCAGCGACAGGATCTCGCCCGACTGGATCTTCTTGTTCGTGACGGGGTTGTGCGCCCCGTCGGTGTTGATGCCCGACTGGAACCAGGTCCAGGTGTCCATCAACTCAACGAACGGGAACGAATTGGCGATTTCGCGGATCATTGCATTGGTGGACGCAATCGCAACCTCGTGCTCGGGCACTCCCGCTCCGATCGCAGCCGCGCAGGCCGCGCCGCCGACGTCACAGATGCGCGCGCCTTCACGGATCAGCTTGTGCTCTTCGGCCGACTTGATCGAGCGCATCCACATCGAGGGTTGTGCGATGTCGACGAACTCGACGCCCGGTAGCGCGGCCTCCAGCGCCTTGCGGTAGTCGAGGTTGATATGGTCGAACTCAATCCCGAGCCGCTTGACGCCGGGGGTCAGTTGGCGAACCGCGCGGTAGAAGTTATCACGCCGCCAGTCGGTGTAGGTGATGTTGTTGCCGAAACTGCGCCGCCAGGGCTGACCGCCGTCGATCCCGGCCGAAATCGTTGTGGCGTTGTCCTGAGTAATGACCATGCCGTACTTGCGGCCGAAATAGCAGTAAAGCCAGCCGGAGTAGTAGTTGATACAGTGGTAGGATGTGAACAGTGCTGCATCGACGTTGTTGTCAGCCATCCACTTGCGCACATCGTCTTGCCGCCGCTTCATCTCGGCGTCAGAGAACGGCGAATAATCTTTGTCGCCGTTGTGCCATTCCATAACGTGAAGCATGTCTTCGGTCATTCGTTTGGCCTTTCCTATGGTCTAACCGCTAACCGGAGCGTAGCGGCGGCCGGACGACGACAGAAATTAGTTATGGCAATCGTATCATTTGCGCTTCTTGGCATCCTGCCTGAACGAACGCGACGCAAGCTGCTTGGCAAGATCGGCATCAAGTATCCAGGGCTTTGCAAAAGCCAAAGACAGATATTGAGAATTTGGATCGCAAACAGATGCCTAAATAAATCGCATCCAAGGATCCGATGTGTGGGCTTTTGTGATAGGCTTGTTTCAGCAATGCGTCACCGACGTGATCGGCGGTATTGCTATGGGCGGAGCTGAACCTGATCGAAAACAACGCGTATGGCTATGCCCTAGCATCCAGATATTGGGTCGCCTTCGGGTCCAGCCAGACCGGCGGCGGAAATTTCGCTTTTGCCGATTGCCAAGGGCTTTCTTAACGCCCGCAGCAAAAGTACTCTTTCCTGACTCCCACCCGCAGCCTTGCTCCTGCAACGAAAGTCCGGAAACCGCCCATCCCCCCCCTCTTCTGAAGAAACCGCTGGACTACGGGCGCAAGGGAAGCGGTAGTCGCAGGTGAGCGCCGACACTTGTGTGGCGCGTGCTCGGCCCGGGCTCCGGGCCTTCGGTCAGTACCAGGCGGTTCATCGGGCGCCGCCGTGAATGGAGTGACCGGGAATGACCAAATTGAGCAAGACACAAGCTGCCCTGATCGCAAACGCCGCAACACGAGGCGAAGGCGCGCGGCTGCCTGCACCGGCGGGGATCGCCGGGACGATCCTTGATCGCGCACTGGAAGCACTGGTGTCGAAGGGACTTGCGAAACGGGCCCTTCTGGACGGGGAAGAGACTGCCGACGCTGCAGCCTACGTCCTGACCGATGCAGGCCGCGCTGCTGTTGCCCCCGATGCGGCACGCGTTGCAAAGGAGGACGTCGCAGCGCCGGAGCGGCCCAGTGGGAAACTCGCTGCTGTGCTGAAGGCAATCGAGCGTAAGCGGGGCGTAACGATCTCGGAGCTTACCGAGGCCACTGGCTGGCAGCCGCACACGGCGCGGGCGGCCCTGACGCGGCTGCGGCAACGCGGCTTTCCGGCCGTCCTGTCCGAGGAGGGCGGTCGCAAGGCATACCGGCTGCAGAGCTGAATCGATGGCCGCGAAGCCCGCGAAGCGCCGACCTTCCGACCTTGATCTTGCCGTCCTGGCGGAGTTGGAGGCCGCTGAGTTGCGTCGGCTCTGGCAGGAGCGGCGCGGCGCGACTCCGCCGCCGACGCTCTCGGGACGCCTTATGCGGCACGTCCTCGCCTGGGAGATCCAGGCCAATGAGGAGGGCCGCGAGTCGTCGGCGGTTCGCCGGCAATGGCAGGCGGTGATGACCCGAAGGGCCGGGGGTGCATGTGCGGAAGATGCGGTGACCGGGCTCTCCGCACCACCCGCCGCAGCCGGTACCCGGCTCTTGAAGTCGTGGGGTGGGGAGACCCATGAGGTGCTCGTCACTGCGGAGAACGCGATCTGGAAGGGGAAACCCTATTCCTCCCTCTCCGCCGTGGCGCGTGCGATGACCGGGACACCGCGCAATGGTCCGAAGTTCTTCCGGCTCCGGGAGGAAGGGCAATGATCCGTCAGCGCTGTGCGGTCTATACGCGGAAGTCCACGGAAGAGGGGCTGGAGCAGAGCTTCAACTCGCTTGACGCGCAGCGGGAGGCTTGCAGCGCCTACATTTTGAGCCAGCGACACGAGGGTTGGTCGGAACTCTCCGATCGCTACGACGACGGCGGCTTCTCCGGCGGGTCGATGGAACGTCCGGGTTTGCAGCGGTTGCTTGCAGATGTCCGCGCGGGGCGGCTCGACGTGATCGTGGTCTACAAGGTTGACCGGTTGACGCGGGCCCTGTCGGACTTCGCAAAGATGGTGGAGATCTTCGATGCGGCAGGCGTCTCCTTCATTTCGGTGACCCAGGCCTTCAACACGACCTCGTCGATGGGGCGGCTCACGCTCAATGTGCTTCTCTCATTTGCACAGTTTGAGCGCGAGGTCACTGCGGAGCGCATCCGTGACAAGGTCGCGGCCTCGAAGCGGAAGGGCATGTGGATGGGCGGCGCCGTGCCGTTTGGCTATGAGGCACAGGACAAGGCGCTAATCGTGAACGCCGACGAGGCGGACGCCGTGCGGACAATCTTCCGGGAGTATCTGGAGGCCGGCTCCGTCCCGGCGCTGCGGCGGCGGCTCGATCGGCTTGGGATCGTCAGCAAGGTCCGGACGGACAGGCACGGCCGGGTGACCGGCGGGCAGCCATTCTCGTCCGGCGCGCTCTACCATCTCCTGCGCAACGCCACCTATGTCGGCAAGGTCCGTCACAAGGGTGATCTTCACGATGGTCAGCATGCCGCCATCGTGGATGAAACCACTTGGCAACTTGTGCAGGAGCATCTCGATGGCAATGGCGGCGGTCCGATATCCGGCCGCCGCAAGCCCGCCCGCCGCTGGCTTGACGGCTACCTCTTCGACCAGCACGGCCGACCGATGCAAACAAGCTATGCGATGCGGACGGTGCGATCCGGATCGGTTCAGGTGTCGAAGCGCTACTGGTACTACGTGTCAAAGCCGGACCACGCTGACGACAGGCGGAAGCTCGATCGCCTTCCGGCAGGTCCTCTGGAGAATGTCGTACGAGAAACCACCATAAAATACCTTACAGACCGTGCCTGGTTGACATCGGTGCTGGCCACGGCCGGCCTTCGTCCCGAGGCAATCGCCGATGCGCTGAAGCAGGCCCTGCAGGACGCATCCGCTCTCTCAGGGACGAGCAGCATCGAAAGCCTTTCAGCCTATCTGCATCGAGTAGAGCTGCGGGAAGGACTTATGAGCCTTCGGGTCAATCTCGCACCTCTCATCAATGATCCTGCTGCGTCCGAAGTGCTTGCCCCACCCATCGAGATGCCGATCACGCTGCAGCGCAACGGGCGGAACCGTCCGATCATGCTGCGGGCGGACACTGATGTGGCGCATCGCGATCCGGACCTCATAGCATTGGTCGCGGATGCGCGTCGCTGGATGCAGGATCTCATTGAGGGCCGGGCGGGTTCCGTTGCCGAACTCACCGAGCGGGAGCAGCTGCGTCCAGGCGCCGTCAGCCGCATCCTGCCGCTGGCCTGGCTCGCACCGGACATCGCGCAGGCGATCCTCGAAGGCCGCCAGCACGCTGACCTTACGGCCAAGGCCTTGCGTGATCTGCCGAAACTTCCGCCCGACTGGTCCGATCAGCGCCGGGTCCTCGGGTTCCCTGCTGCCTGAGCCTCGGAACAACCCGCCGCGAGATATCACGTGAAATCCGCCCGCAGAGACTTTGCGCGGAAACCGCCTGTTTAGCCCCGGTGTAGAGACCAAATCCAACCGAAGTCCGGAGCCTGCTCCGCACAAGGCGCGGAAACAACGGCACAATACCGTTCGTTGTAATATCTGGCTCTGAATGGGAGGGTGGATGGTGGGCGACCCTGGAATCGAACCAGGCATGGGTCTCCCCGGCGGAGTTACAGTCCGCTGCCGCACCTTGCAGCACGTCGCCCGACGCGGGGCCGGAAATACGCGAGGGCAGGGGGGGCGTCAAGGAAGAAAATCCCTTGGTCAGGGGCTTGTCTCCCGGCCCTGGGCGGCGCATTGTCGGCCGCTATCGGGGAAGGAACATCCGGCGATGAAAAAGCCCGCATGGGTTATCGACAAGGAACGCGCGCGGCGTGCGGCCGCGGCCGAGACGGTATGGCTCTTCGGGCTGCACGCGGTACGTGATGCCTTGGCCAATCCGGCGCGCGAACGACTGCGGCTGGTTCTGACCAAGAATGCCGCCGACCGTCTGGGCGAGGCAATTGTGACTGGCGGGATCGAGCCCGAGATCGTCGACCCGCGGAAATTCGATGTCCATGTGCCCATCGGGCCGGACAGCGTGCATCAGGGCGCGGCGCTTGAGGTAAAGCCACTCCGCTGGGGGGATCTTGAGGAAGTGTGCGCCTCGGGTGAGGGCTCGGCGCTGGTGGTCGCGCTTGACCGTGTGACCGATCCGCACAATGTCGGCGCCATCCTGCGTTCGGCCGAGGTCTTCGGCGCCCGGGCGGTGATCGCACCAGCCAGACATTCGGCGCCCGAGACCGGCGCTTTGGCCAAGACGGCGAGCGGCGCGCTGGAGCGCCAGCCTTATCTGCGGGTCGGCAATCTGGCAGACGCGATGGAGCGGCTGAAAGCAATGGGATATGTGCTGATCGGGCTGGACGGCGAAGCCGACATCACCCTGGCCGAGGCCCTTGCAGAGGCCGGAACGCGCCCAGTTGCACTGGTTCTGGGGGCTGAGGGCCCGGGCTTGCGCGACAAGACCAGAGACACCTGCGACCGGCTGGTGAAGATCCCGTTCGCGGGCGGTTTCGGGTCTCTCAACGTCTCCAACGCCGCAGCGGTGGCGCTGTACGCGGCCTCGACCCGGCAAGGCGGATGACCGCGCTCTGACGATCACCCGACCCCACGTTTGATCACGCTTGCGGGAGGTATCTTTTCCCACTGCGCTGCGGGTGTCATCTTCATGACTCATTGGGCCCGCTGGCCCTGAAGGAGCCGACATGAACCTGTCCCGCCGCGCCCTGTTCGCCGCCGTCCTGCTGATCCCCGTTGCCGGAACGATCCTGCGTCCCGCTCTGGCGGCCGAGCCCGACGTCTTTGCACCGAACGGAGTTGCGATCTCGGGTTACGACCCGGTTGCATATTTCACCGAAGGGCGGCCGGTGATGGGCAAGGCGGGCCATGCTTTGCAATGGCATGGCGCGACCTGGTATTTCGCTTCTGCAGAGGCGATGGAATTGTTCGAGATGAATCCCGGCGCTTACGCCCCGCAATATGGTGGCTATTGCGCCTATGCGATGTCTAAAGGCGCCGTGGCCCCGACCGTTCCGGAGGCATTCACGGTGCATGATGGACGCCTCTATCTGAACTTCTCGACCGAGGTCCGCACGATCTGGAGCGGGGATATTGCAGGAAACGTTCAGAAAGCTGACCTGAACTGGCCCGCTGCGCTAAGTCGCTAAAGCATTCCGGAAGCCCATCGACTCAGAGTTCGCTTTCGTTTCCCAGGACGACAAGATCGGTGGTTTCAACCGAAACCCGAGCCATCATGTGATTATCACATCTCTGCGAACGCCCTTTTACCGAAGATTTACGCGCCTACATACCATTGTGGAAGTGCGGCATCGGAACTGCCGTGCTTCAAATCACTGTCCCTCGTTCCGCGACTGGCGCCTGATCCTTGGATCGGGCGCCTTTTTCTGGCAAGGAAGGCTCATGCCCGACTATTCCGATGCTTTCCTGCGCAATGTCCTGAAAACCACTCGCGTGGTTGCCGTGGTTGGGGTGTCGCCCAATCCAATACGCCCGTCCTATTATGTGGCGCGCTATCTGGGTCTGAAGGGCTTCACCGTCATTCCGGTCAATCCGGGCCATGCCGGGGGCGAGATTCTGGGGCGCAGGGTCTATGCCGACCTCGCCTCGATTCCGAAGGACGCAGGCGTCGACATGGTCGACATCTTCCGACGCTCAGATGCTGTGCCCGCGATCGTTGATGAGGCGCTTGCGGAGCTTCCGGGTCTGAAGACGATCTGGATGCAGATCGGCGTTGAGCATGAAGAGGCGGCCGCCAAGGCCGAGGCTGCGGGCCTTGCGGTCGTGCAGAACCGTTGCCCGAAGATCGAGTATCAGCGGCTTTTCGGTGAATTGCGCATGGGCGGGTTCGCGACGGGGGTTATTTCCTCGAAGCTCTGAGGCGCGGACGCCTTTGCAATCCTGTCCGCCTGTGGCAAGAGGCGCGCGGAACTGACGGAGCGTGCCATGATCCTCTACCCAGCCATCGACCTGAAAGACGGCCACTGCGTGCGGCTGCTGCATGGCGAGATGGACAAGGCGACGGTCTTCGGCGACGACCCGGCGGCGCAGGCGGCTAAGTTCGAGGCGGCGGGCTGCGAGTGGCTGCATCTGGTGGACCTCAACGGCGCCTTCGCGGGGGCGCCTGTCAATGCCGCGGCGGTCGAGGCGATTCTGGCCCGGGTGACGGTGCCCGCCCAGCTTGGCGGCGGCATCCGCGACATGGCGACCATAGAGGCGTGGCTTTCGAAAGGCCTGTCGCGGGTGATCCTCGGCACCGTAGCGGTCGAAAATCCCGCCCTTGTGCGCGAGGCGGCGCGGGCCTTTCCCGGCAAGGTGGCCGTTGGGATCGACGCGAGGGGCGGTCGTGTGGCGACCAAGGGCTGGGCCGAGGAAACCGATGTGATGGTCACCGATCTGGCGAATAGCTTCGAGGATGCCGGGGTTGCCGCGATCATCTACACCGACATCATGCGCGACGGCGCGATGAAGGGGCCGAATATCGAGGCGACCGAGGCGCTGGCCCGCGCGGTCAGCATTCCGGTCATCGCCTCGGGCGGCGTCTCGACGCTGGCCGACCTTGTCGCCCTGCGCGATACCGGCGTGATCGCGGGCGCGATTTCGGGCCGGGCGCTCTATGACGGGGCGATTGATCTGGGCGATGCGATTGCTGCGCTGAGACCTTAACGGCCTGTTCCGGAATCCTGCAATGCTCTGGCCTTCCGCCGCCGGTGCCAATAAAAGATGCCGTGATCGGCAATGGACCGCCAGAACATGCTCAAGACCCGCATCATTCCCTGCCTCGACGTCGCCGATGGCCGCGTGGTGAAGGGCGTCAACTTCGTCGATCTGGTCGATGCGGGTGACCCGGTGGAGGCCGCGAAGGCCTATGACGCGGCGGGTGCGGATGAGCTTTGTTTTCTCGACATCCATGCGACGCATGAAAACCGGGGCACGATGTTCGACCTCGTGACCCGAACGGCCGAGCAATGTTACATTCCCCTGACGGTCGGCGGCGGGGTGCGGACGCATGAAGATGTGCGGGCGCTGCTGCTGGCCGGGGCCGACAAGGTCAGCTTCAACTCGGCCGCTGTCGCCAATCCCGATGTCGTGGCCGAGGCCGCCGACCGCTTCGGCAGCCAGTGCATCGTCGTCGCCATCGACGCAAAGACGGTGGCGCCGGGGCGGTGGGAGATTTTCACCCATGGCGGGCGCAAATCCACGGGCATCGACGCGGTCGAATTCGCGAAGACGGTCGAAGCCAAGGGGGCGGGCGAGATCCTGCTGACCTCGATGGACCGTGACGGGACGCGGGCGGGCTTTAACCTGCCGCTGACCCGCGCGATTTCGGATGCCGTCGATATCCCGGTCATCGCAAGCGGAGGCGTCGGCACGCTCGATCACCTTGTCGAAGGCGTCACCAAGGGCGGGGCCTCGGCTGTGCTTGCCGCCTCGATCTTCCATTTCGGCGATTATACGATCCGCGAGGCCAAGGAACACATGGCGGCCGCCGGTATCCCGATGAGGCTCGAATGACCGTACTGGAACAGCTCGCTGCGACCATCGCCGCCCGCAAGGGCGCCGACCCGGAAAGTTCATGGACTTCGAAGCTCCTGGCCAAGGGGCCGGAGAAATGCGCCGAGAAATTCGGGGAAGAGGCCATTGAGGCGATTATCGAGGCTGTAAAGGGCGACCGTGAGCGTCTTGCGTCTGAGGCGGCCGACGTCCTCTACCATCTTCTGGTCATGCTCGCCGCGCGGGATGTGGCGCTCGCCGATGTCCTGGCAGAGCTTGACCGTCGCGCGGGTACGTCTGGCATTGCCGAAAAGGCGGGCCGCGGCTAGCCCGCAAGTCGTGGGCTTGAATTCGGGGCGCGTCCCGCGTATCTCCCCTCCGTTGCAACACTTCCGAAAGCGAAACCGACGATGGCCACGAATCCTCTCCAGTTTCTTCAGCAGGTGCGCAGTGAAACGGCGAAGGTCCATTGGCCGACCCGCAAGGAGGTCATGACGACGACTGTCATGGTCTTTATCATGGCGGCGCTGACATCGGTGTTTTTCTTTCTGGTCGACATGATCATCCGCTTTGGATTGACGACCATTCTGGAGATGAACAGCTGATCGCGGGCCGGCCTTTCGGCCTTGAAATCGCGGGCAAAGGCCTGTAATCGGGCCCCACTTTCCCGGCACCGGCGCGCAACGATTCGGTCTGCGCGCTGTTTTTTGTTCCGGTGAAGCTGGGGTAACCCATTGGAATTCTGGAATAATCCGGCGATGTAGCGCCGGTCGAGCGGGGTCGAAGGCAGATGGCGAAGCGGTGGTATTCGGTGAGCGTTCTCTCGAACTTCGAGAAGAAAATCGCCGAACAGATCAAGCATTCGGTCGCCGAGAAGGGCCTTGAGGACGAGATCGATGAGGTTCTCGTGCCGACCGAAGAGGTGCTGGAGATCCGTCGCGGCAAGAAAGTGACTTCCGAACGCCGCTTCATGCCGGGCTATGTTCTTGTGCACATGGAGATGACCGACCGGGGCTATCACCTGATCACCTCGATCAATCGCGTGACGGGTTTCCTTGGCCCCCAGGGCAAGCCGATGCCGATGCGCGATGCCGAGGTGAACGCGATCCTGAACCGCGTCGAGGAAGGCGAGGCCGCGCCGCGCAACCTGATCCGCTTCGAAGTGGGCGAGCAGGTGAAAGTGACGGACGGGCCGTTCGACGGCTTCTCGGGCATGGTCGAGGAAGTGGACGAGGATGCCAGCCGCCTGAAGGTGACGGTGTCGATCTTCGGCCGGCCGACGCCGGTCGAACTGGAATTCACGCAGGTGCAGAAAGTCGCCTGACGTGTGAACCGTGGGAGGCGAGGGCTACGGTCCGGACCGAACCACTAAACTGCACCCCTCTCGGTGCCAGTGACAAAGGAGAGGCCAGATGGCCAAGAAAGTGGTTGGGCAGCTCAAGCTGCAAATCAAGGCGGGGCAGGCCAACCCCTCGCCCCCCGTTGGTCCGGCGCTGGGTCAGCGCGGCATCAACATCATGGAATTCTGCAAGGCCTTCAACGCGAAGACGCAGGAGATGGAAGCCGGGGCGCCGATCCCGACCGTCATCACCTACTACGCCGACAAGTCCTTCAGCTTCGAGACCAAGACTGCGCCGGCGTCCTTTTACCTGAAGAAGGCCGCAGGTCTGAAGCCGGTGGGCAAGCGCAACCGTCCTAAGGGTTCGGAAAAGCCTGGTCGCGAAACCGCAGGTTACGTGACGGTGGCCCAGGTGCGCGAGATCGCCGAAGCCAAGATGAAGGACCTGTCCGCGAACGACGTCGAAGCCGCGATGCAGATCATCCTCGGCTCCGCCCGTTCGATCGGTATCGAGGTTAAGGGGTAAGTCATGGCCAAGCTCGGAAAACGCAGCACGGCGGCCCGCGCCGCCTTCGAAGGCAAGTCGAACCTCTCGATCGAGGATGCCGTCAAGTTGATCAAGGGCGCCGCGTCGGCCAAATTCGACGAGACGCTGGAAATCGCAATGAACCTGGGTGTCGATCCGCGTCATGCCGACCAGATGGTCCGCGGTGTCGTCACCCTGCCGAACGGCACCGGCAAGACGGTGCGCGTGGCGGTCTTCGCCCGGGGCGCCAAGGCCGATGAGGCCAAGGAAGCCGGGGCCGACATCGTCGGCGCCGAAGACCTGATGGAAACGATCCAGTCGGGCAAGATCGAATTCGATCGCTGCATCGCGACCCCGGACATGATGCCGGTCGTCGGCCGTCTGGGCAAGATCCTCGGCCCGCGTAACCTGATGCCGAACCCGAAGGTCGGCACCGTGACGATGGACGTGAAAGCGGCTGTCGAGGCGGCGAAGGGCGGCGAGGTCCAGTTCAAGGTCGAAAAGGCCGGTGTTATCCACGCCGGCATCGGCAAGATCTCGTTCGACGAGGGCAAGCTGGCCGAGAACGTCCGCGCCTTCATCGACGCGGTTTCCAGGGCCAAGCCCACGGGCGCGAAGGGCACCTACCTCAAGAAGGTGTCGCTGTCCTCGACCATGGGGCCGGGCGTGTCGGTCGACCTCGCGTCGGCGAGTGCCCAATAAGAATTTGCCGGGCTTCGACCCGGTGAATGGCGGGGCTTGCAAAAGCCCCGTCCTGTCCGAGACGGAGGGTTGGGAGCGATCCCTGTAATTCCTTCCTGAGATGGGGAACGAGACGAGATTCACCGGGGCAAGCCTCGGGCGATCCTGGCCTCGGGACCATCACGGACCCGAACGGTCCCTTCGGGGGCCAGAACTGAGCCGGGGGGAAACCCCCATACTTGGAGTGAAACTGTGGATAGAGCCCAGAAAGAGAAAGTGGTCGAGGAACTCGGCCAGATCTTCGAAAGCTCTGGCGTCGTGGTGGTTGCCCACTACGAAGGCATGACAGTTGCTCAGATGCAGGACCTGCGCGCATCCATGCGTGAAGCGGGTGGGTCCGTCCGCGTCGCCAAGAACAGGCTCGCCAAGATCGCCCTTGAGGGCAAGCCCTGCGCAAGCATCGGCGACCTTCTCACGGGTATGACCGTACTCGCCTATTCCGAGGACCCTGTCGCTGCTGCGAAGGTCGCGGACGCCTATGCCAAGAAGAACGAGAAGTTCGAAATTCTTGGCGGCGCTATGGGCGAGAACGCTCTGGACCAGGCCGGTGTCAAAGCCGTGGCCGCCATGCCGTCGCGCGAGGAGCTTATCGCTTCCATCGTCGGCTGCATCGGCGCCCCCGCTTCGAACATCGCCGGGGCCATTGGCGCACCTGCTTCGAACATCGCGGGCATCCTTTCCACTCTGGAAGAGCGGGAAGCCGCGTGAGCAACTTCGTGACTTCGTGGGGTCTTGCATCCCGACGTTGGATCACAAACTTAGGAACGGAACAGAGAAATGGCTGATCTGAAGAAACTCGCCGAAGAAATCGTGGGCCTGACGCTTCTCGAAGCGCAGGAACTCAAGACCATCCTGAAGGACGAATACGGCATCGAGCCGGCTGCCGGTGGCGCCGTCATGATGGCTGGTCCGGCCGCCGGTGGCGCTGCTGAAGCCGCCGAGGAAAAGACCGAATTCGACGTCGTTCTGACCGACGCCGGTGCGCAGAAGATCAACGTGATCAAGGAAGTGCGCGCGATCACCGGTCTCGGCCTGAAGGAAGCCAAGGACCTCGTCGAGGCCGGTGGCAAGGTCAAGGAAGGCGCGGCGAAGGCCGAAGCCGAAGAGATCAAGAAGAAGCTCGAAGAGGCTGGCGCCAAGGTCGAGCTCAAGTAATCGTCCGGGACTTCGGTCCCGACGCGGAGATATGGCTGGGCCCGGGCTTTCCCGGACCCAGCCGAACCTGTCTTGGAAGGGGCGTTTGCGGCTCTTACGTAACAGATGCCCCTTCCAAGGCGAGGTTAACGGTTCGGGAGCTTTCCGGTGGGACGGAAGGCATGAATTGAACCGGCCCCCTTCATTCGCAAGCGGCGTGGCCCCGTGTCCCCGACGGTGCCGCACCCGCGAAGAGACGAAAGGTGACGACGAGCATGGCGCAAGCGACCGTTGGCCAGAAGCGTATCCGCAGATACTTCGGCAAAATCCGCGAAGTCCTTGAGATGCCGAACCTCATCGAGGTTCAGAAATCCTCCTACGACCTGTTCCTGAAATCCGGCGATGGCCCGAAGGCGGCCGATGGCGAGGGCATTCAGGGCGTGTTCCAGTCGGTGTTCCCGATCAAGGATTTCAACGAGAATGCCATTCTGGAGTTCGTGAAATACGAACTCGAGAAGCCGAAATACGATGTCGAGGAATGCCAGACCCGCGACATGACCTATGCCGCGCCGCTCAAGGTGACGCTGCGCCTTATCGTGTTCGATGTCGATGAGGATACCGGCGCGAAGTCGGTCAAGGACATCAAGGAACAGGACGTCTATATGGGCGACATGCCCCTGATGACGCCCAACGGCACCTTCATCGTCAACGGCACCGAGCGCGTCATCGTTTCCCAGATGCACCGTTCGCCCGGCGTCTTCTTCGATCACGACAAGGGCAAGACTCATTCCTCGGGCAAGCTTCTCTTTGCCTGCCGTATCATTCCCTATCGCGGCTCCTGGCTCGACTTCGAATTCGACGCCAAGGATATCGTCTTTGCCCGCATCGACCGTCGCCGCAAGCTGCCGGTGACGACGCTGCTCTATGCTCTTGGCCTCGACCAGGAAGGCATCATGGATGCCTATTACAATACGGTCGATTTCAAGCTTAAGAAGAACAAGGGCTGGGTGACCAAGTTCTTCCCCGAGCGCGTGCGTGGCACGCGCCCGACCTATGACCTGGTGGATGCCGCCACGGGCGAGGTGATCTGCAAGGCGGGCGACAAGGCCACGCCGCGCATGGTCAAGAAATGGATCGACGACGGCAAGATCACCGAGCTTCTGGTGCCCTTCGACCATATCCTCGGCCGTTTCGTCGCCAAGGACATCATCAACGAGGAAACCGGCGCGATCTACGTCGAAGCCGGCGACGAGCTGACCCAGACCGTAGACAAGGACGGCGAGATCTCCGGCGGTTCGCTGAAGGTGCTTCTCGACAACGGCATCACGTCGATCCCGATCCTCGACATCGACAACGTCAATGTCGGCCCCTACATCCGCAACACCATGGCGGCGGACAAGAACATGAACCGCGACACCGCGCTCATGGACATCTACCGCGTTATGCGCCCGGGCGAGCCGCCCACCGTCGAAGCGGCCTCGGCTCTGTTCGACACGCTCTTCTTCGACAAGGAGCGTTATGACCTTTCGGCTGTCGGCCGGGTCAAGATGAACATGCGTCTCGACCTCGAAAAGCCCGACACGCAGCGCACGCTTGACCGCGAGGACATCATCGCCTGCGTAAAGGCGCTGGTGGAACTGCGCGACGGCAAGGGCGAGATCGACGATATCGACCATCTCGGCAACCGCCGGGTGCGTTCGGTCGGCGAACTGATGGAGAACCAGTACCGCGTCGGCCTGCTGCGCATGGAGCGCGCGATCAAGGAGCGCATGTCCTCGGTCGAGATCGACACGGTCATGCCGCAGGACCTGATAAACGCGAAACCGGCCGCGGCCGCGGTGCGCGAATTCTTCGGCTCCTCGCAGCTTTCGCAGTTCATGGACCAGACCAACCCGCTTTCCGAAGTGACGCACAAGCGGCGCCTTTCGGCCCTTGGGCCGGGCGGTCTGACGCGCGAGCGCGCTGGCTTCGAGGTGCGTGACGTTCACCCGACCCATTATGGCCGGATGTGCCCGATCGAGACGCCGGAAGGTCCGAATATCGGTCTGATCAACTCGCTGGCCACCTTCGCCCGCGTGAACAAGTACGGCTTCATCGAGACGCCCTACCGCAAGGTGAAGGACGGTCAGGTGACGGACGAAGTTCACTACATGTCCGCCACCGAGGAGATGCGCCACACGGTCGCCCAGGCCAACGCACAGCTCGATGAGCAGGGCCGGTTCAAGAATGATCTCGTCTCGACCCGCCAGTCCGGCGAATTCATGCTGAATCCGCCCGACGTCATCGACCTGATCGACGTGTCGCCGAAGCAGCTTGTCTCGGTCGCGGCCTCGCTTATCCCGTTCCTTGAGAACGACGACGCGAACCGCGCATTGATGGGCTCGAACATGCAACGTCAGGCCGTGCCGCTTCTGCAGGCGGACGCGCCTTTCGTCGGCACCGGGATCGAGGCTGTCGTGGCCGAGGATTCGGGCGCGGCAATCATGGCACGGCGCGGCGGGGTCATCGACCAGGTCGATGCCACCCGGATCGTTGTCCGCGCGACCGAGGATCTTGAGGTCGGCGATGCCGGCGTCGATATCTACCGTCTGCGCAAGTTCCAGCGGTCGAACCAGAACACCTGCATTAACCAGCGCCCGCTGGTGAAGGTCGGTGACAAGGTCGGCAAGGGCGAGGTCATCGCGGACGGTCCTTCGACCGACATGGGGGAACTCGCGCTCGGCAAGAACGTCATCGTCGCCTTCATGCCGTGGAACGGCTACAACTACGAAGACTCGATCCTGATCTCCGAGCGCATCGTGCGCGACGACGTCTTCACCTCGATCCATATCGAGGAATACGAAGTCGCCGCCCGCGATACGAAGCTTGGGCCGGAAGAGATCACCCGCGACATCCCGAACGTCGGCGAGGAAGCACTTCGCAACCTCGACGAGGCGGGCATCGTCTATATCGGCGCCGAAGTGGGGCCGGCGGATATCCTCGTGGGCAAGATCACGCCCAAGGGCGAAAGCCCGATGACGCCGGAAGAAAAGCTTCTGCGCGCCATCTTCGGCGAAAAGGCGTCCGACGTGCGCGACACCTCGCTGCGGTTGCCGCCGGGCGATTTCGGCACGGTCGTCGAAGTGCGGGTCTTCAACCGCCACGGCGTCGACAAGGACGAACGCGCGCTGCAGATCGAGCGTGAGGAAGTCGAACGTCTGGCGCGCGACCGCGACGACGAACAGGCGATCCTTGAGCGCAACATCTATGCGCGCCTCAAGTCCATGATCCTCGGCAAGACCGCGGTGAAGGGGCCGAAGGGCATCAAGCCGAATGCGG
>JAUIDM010000450.1 GCA_030428915.1 Alphaproteobacteria bacterium
ATCGCGGGTCTTACCGCCGGCTTCTATGGCGGCTGGGTGGACAACGTCCTGATGCGCATTGGCGATGTTCTGCTATCTATCCCGATCATCCTTGTGGCCATCCTGGTAAGCTCGGTCGCGCTGGCCCTGCTGCCGCCCGATCTGCGCGACGCCGGAATTTCGATCGTTCTGGTGCTCGCCATCGCGATGTATTCCTGGGTGCAGTATGCGCGTGTTGTCCGCGCGCAGACCATGGTCGAACGTCGCAAGGAATATGTGCAGGCCTCGCGTCTCGTCGGAACGCCGGCGCGGCGGCTGATGCTGAAGCATATCCTGCCCAATACGATGACCCCGGTTTTCGTCGCGGCGACGCTGAACTTCGGCCTCGCCATTCTGATCGAAGCGACGCTGTCGTTCCTCGGCGTCGGTATGCCACCAAACCAGCCCTCTCTCGGAACGTTGATCCGAGTCGGCAATCAGTATCTCTTCTCTGGCTCGTGGTGGATCGTACTCTTCCCGTCAATCCAGCTCTGCATCCTCGTGGTCGCCGTCAACATGCTCGGTGACTGGCTGCGTGACGCGCTCAACCCGAAACTCAGATAGATGGATTGCAGCATGACCGACTTCGAGACTAATGCCGAACCGGCAAAAGTCGCCGTGCCCGCCCTGGAAGTGGAACACCTGTCGGTGGAATTCCCGACCCGGCGTGGTGTTCTGACTGCCATTGACGACGTTTCCATGCGGATTGAACGTGGCGAAATTCTGGGCGTTGTCGGTGAATCCGGCGCCGGCAAATCAATTACGGGCCTCGCCGTGCTCGGACTTCTGGAAGCGCCCGGACGGATTGTGAGCGGCGAGATCCGGGTCGGCGGCCGCCGGGTTGACCATCTGTCAGAAGATGAACTGACCGCGATCCGCGGCCGCGAGATGGGTGCCATCTTCCAGGATCCGCTGACCGCGCTCAATCCGCTCTTCACGATCGGCGCGCAACTGATCGAGACGATACGGTTGCACAGCGGTCTGTCGAAGGAGCGTGCCCGCGAACGCGCGCTCCAGCTTCTTATGGAGGTCGGCATACCCGCCGCTGCCGAACGCCTTGAGCAGTATCCGCATCAGTTCTCGGGCGGGATGCGGCAACGCGTTGTCATCGCGCTGGCTCTGGCGGCCGAGCCTGGCCTGATCATCGCCGACGAACCCACGACGGCGCTCGACGTCTCGATACAGGCGCAGATCACGTCGCTGCTGCGCAAGCTCTGCCGGGAACATCACACCGGCATCATGCTGGTCACGCACGACATGGGCGTCATCGCCGAAACCGCTGACCGCGTCGCCGTCATGTATTCCGGCCGCGTCGTCGAATCGGGCCGCGTCGCTGACGTGATACATGACGCCCAGCACCCCTATACGAAGGGGCTGATGGCAGCGATCCCGAGCCTGCACGAACGCGTCGACGCGCTCGCCCAGATCGAGGGTTCGATGCCGAGGCTCAACTCACGGCCGTCGGGCTGCGCCTTCAATCCGCGCTGCCCAATGGCGGGACCGCGGTGCTTCAAAGAAAAGCCGGAACTGGCCCCTGCCGGCCGCAACCGGGCCGCCTGTTTCCTGCATCAGGGAGGAACCGAATGATCAGCGCCGATCCCATCCTGACCGTTACCCACGTTTCCAAGGAGTTCGACGTCTCGGCACCATGGCTGAACCGCGTGCTGGAACGCAAACCCAAGCTGTTCGTCAAGGCCGTCAACGATGTGAGCTTCACCATACCGCGCGGTACCTGCTTCAGCATTGTTGGCGAGTCCGGGTGCGGGAAGTCGACCGTCGCCCGCCTCGTCACGGGTCTCTATTCGACAACCTCGGGTGACATTCATGTCGGCAAGGGGGCGAGCGGCCGTCCGGTGCGGGTGCAGATGATCTTTCAAGACCCGCATTCCAGCCTGAATCCGCGCTGGCGCGTCGGCGACATCATCGCCGAGCCTATCCGTGAGATGAAGCTGCGCAACTCCGAAGACGAAACACGGGCGCGCGTCGAGGAGCTGCTGCGGACTGTTGGGCTTGCCGCCGACGACGCCAGCAAGTACCCGCACGAATTCTCTGGCGGCCAGCGCCAGCGGATCTCCATTGCCCGCGCCCTCGCCTCGGAGCCGGAGCTTCTCGTCTGCGACGAGCCGACTTCGGCGCTGGACGTTTCGGTGCAGGCGCAGATCCTCAATCTGATGCGGCGACTTCAGCAGGAATTCGGGCTGACCTACCTGTTCATCAGCCACGATCTGAGCGTGGTGCGGCACATGTCCGACACGATCGCCGTGATGTATCTCGGCCGTATCGTCGAGATGGCCCCGGCCGAGAGTCTCTTCTGTGCCCCGCAGCATCCCTATTCTCAGTTGCTGCTGAAGACGATCCCCGACATCCACACGCCGAACCGCAACCGTGATGCCCAGATCGGAGAACCGCCGAGCCCGCTCAACCCCCCGTCTGGCTGTACCTTCCACCCGCGCTGCCCGCTTGCGACCGACCAGTGCCGGGGCGAAGAACCGACATTGCTCTGCTCGGGCGAGGCCATGGTGCGATGTCATGCCGTTGCCGAAGGCTGGGAAGTCGACGATCAAACGCGAAAGGCCAATTGATGAAGTTCGATTTCACGCAGTTGCCGCCCGCCGACCGTTATCGGCTGCTGACCAACTTCATTGGTCCGCGCCCGATCGCCCTTGTGACGACACGGTCGGAAGCCGGGCACGACAACGCGGCGCCAATGAGCTTCTTCAATGTCTTTGCGCATGAACCGCCGATCGTGATTATCGGCTTCAGTGCGCGCCCTGACGGCAGCGAGAAGGATACGATCAGCAACATCAGGCGGACCGGCCATTTCTGCGTGAACATGGTCGACATGGCCCTGGCCGACCA
>JAUIDM010000451.1 GCA_030428915.1 Alphaproteobacteria bacterium
AAGGAGACCGGCGCCGACTACTACACGCTGACCATCCGCGACCACGGCTTCAACGCCAACCTCGGCAAGGCCGCGAACCAGGACGATCTGTCCCTGCAGGCCGTGATCCCCTGGGGCCCCAAAGACGCCGCGTAAGCCAAGGGCCAGACCGCTCCGGCGGTCTGGCTCTTTCTCGTTCCGGGGAACTCGCTCTGGGAGGGCGCACTATCGGTGACCGAACGAACGCGGCATATTTCGGACGCGGAGGCAGAGCCGGGTCGTCAGGCAGATTCGGTTGCTGATACGGCTCCGATCTCTTTGTTCAGTGACAGCGTGGATCACGCGCGGTGGAGGCGGAACCGAATGACCGCAGGGAGAACTGGGAGCCAACTGAGCGAGCCAAGCGCACCTCTTCCGTCGGTCGAACAACCCGCGCCTAGGTCGTCTTGGCGAAGCTACCAGGGGCGCCGAACTCACCCTGCGCCGCGAGGGTGGAAGTCGCAAATCAACGTCATGTATCCCGGACGTCTCACGTCAGGGTCACCGCCGCGCGCCTTTCCGTCGACCTGTTGGCCTTAGAGATCGCTAGCCCGGGGTCGAGCGGTCGGCAACGCCGGGGGCAGGTTTCTGGACGGCTGGCGCCTTGAGCGCTGCCGAGGCATCGCTCACAACAAACCTGCCCCCGGCGTGCTCCATTTCATTCCGCCCCGTGCCGGGTGTAGCCCGCTCTCATGCCCCCGGTCTTTTCCACGATCCGTCCAACGACGATCAACGGAAAGGATCACACCATGACACTCGAACAATCCATCGACCTCGCCGAACTGCAAGCCGACATGGCCTTCGAGGCCTACCTCGCCGCCTTCGATGAAGATGCCCATCCCGAGACACTCGACAGCCTTGAGACCGAGGCGATGATCGCCCGCAGCCGTTACGACGATCTGCGCAATCAGGGACTGGGTCACTGACCCAGACACCCCTGCGGATCTTCGGATCCGCAGGGGTCTGACACTGATCCTTACCAACATTGTGACGCCCCAAACGGGCGTGGCACGCGCCATCCCGCGCGGGCCGTTTTCGTGTTTCTGGCGCCCGATCCGTGACCGGCTCGGGCGCTTGGTTTGCCTGACATCGCGTGCTGATCCAGCGCAAGTTTCAGCAGATTTTTTCGACCAGATTGCCGAGCATCGATGAGGACGACGGCGCTCCATGCCGCGCTGCCCAGCGGTCTTGAGTGCACCTCATTGCCCGCAAAAAGACACGATAAGCAAAACGTAATATTGCGCAATGTGATGTATTGAGGTATAAGCGAAGGAGAGAAGAAAGACGTTGGCAGGATATGGCCAATGTTTGCACATTTTGTCCGAGGGGTCTGACCCGTGCCGAGGCCAGCGAAAAACCTGAAGCTTGAAGAGCGCATCGAAGTTGCGCGGCGCTTTGCGGCGGGTGAGAGCGCCAAGGACTTGGCGGCGGCGTTTGGCATCTCTCCGCGCCATGTGAACCGGCTCGCGAAAGAGGAGGCGGGCGAGGGCATCGCGGTGCGCGATCCGAGCGAGACGGTGGCGTTCCGGGCGAGCCGATCCGAGCTGGACGCCTTCGATGCGGAGTGGCGCGAACGGGGCTATGCCAACCGCTCGCAGGCGCTCAATGCGGTGCTGCGGGAGCGGTGCGGATTCCTTGATGTGCCGCGTGATCTGGTCGCGGAATTCTGTGCCGCGTGGCGTCAGGCGAAGGATGTGAGCGACGCCGGATTGGTGCTCGCCAAGGCGGTGCATCGCGGTCGGCTGGAGGTCTCGGAGGCGGACCGCGCGGTGCTGATCGAATTGCTCGATCTTGCGCAATCCATGAGCCGTGAGATGGGCCGGATGAAGGATGCGGCGCAGGCGCTGCGTCATCAGGAGTGGCCGCAAAAGGAAGAAGGGCAGGGGGCGGAAAGCGACGTTCTGGAGGATGGACCGCGCGCGATCGGTGGCGGATTGAGGCTCGTCAAGAATGGCTGATCCGCTCGCCCTCTACGTTTCGGTCATGGGGCGGCTCTGGGAGGATGAGCGCATCCGGGGTCAGGCTGCGGCGCGGATCGACGCGCGGTTGGCGGGGCGTCGGCAGGGGCGGAGTTTCGCGCGCGTCGGATCCCTGTCGGCACGCAACGCGCTGAAGGCTGCGTCGGGCCAGAGCCGCGCGGCGGTCTTCAAACGGATCCGGGCGGGGGGCTGCAAGACGCGTGCTTCGCTCGGGGCGCAGATCTCCTACATCAACGACAAGGCGGTCTACACTTATTCGACGATGACTAACGCGCTGACCGATGCGGCGGTGCTGTCTGAGGAGCAGAAGGAAGACATCATCGAGGACTGGGCCGGGACCTGGCGCGGCTCGACCAAGCTCGGCTTCACCTCGCACATGCTGCTGTCCTTCCCGACCGACGTGACGGTCGACCAGGTGCGCGACATCGCCATGGACTGGACGGAGCATTTCTTCGAGAGCGGCGAATACGGCGACCAGTGGGACTATGTGCTCGCGGTCCATGACGACCGGGCGCACAAGCACGCCCATATCATCCTTAACAACCGTGGCGTCGAGAAGGGCACCTGGTTCTCTTGCTGGGCCGAGGGCGTGATGTCGCCGCAGCTGATGCGCGAGAAGCAGGCTGAAATCGCGGAACGCTATGGCGTGATGCTTGATGCCACCACGCGGCTCGAGCGCGGCATTTTCGAGAAGCCCGCCGGGATCGAGGAGGTCTACCGCGCCAAGGAAGAGGCTCGCCTGCCGCGCGAGATCGTCATGACGGCCCAGGAATCCGCCATCGCGCAGGCGCAGGTGGTGGGCTTCGCCAAGGACTACAAGAACCTCGCCGACCTGCTGGACCGGATGGACCAGCGCCACATG
>JAUIDM010000452.1 GCA_030428915.1 Alphaproteobacteria bacterium
CCGCGCTGAAACTGATCAAGGTCGATTTCGAGGTTCTGCCACATGTGACCGATGTCGATGAGGCGATGAAGCCCGGCGCGCCGGTCGTGCAATCCGGCCGCGTGCAGGAAAACGTGCCGAAGGGATATTCGGAAAACGTCACCGCGCATTTCGAATTCGGTCACGGCGACATGGAAGCCGGGTTCGCCAAGGCCGACAAGATCATCGAACGTTCTTTCAGAACGGCCGCCACCCATCAGGGCTATATCGAACCCCATGCCTGCCTCGCTTCGGTCACGTCAGACGGCAAGGCCGATCTCTGGTGCTGCACGCAGGGACAGTTTTATGTCCGCACGCTTTGCGCCACGATCATGGGGATGGAGGCGAGCCAGCTGCGCGTCACTGCCTCGGAAATCGGTGGCGGGTTCGGCGGCAAGACGACTGTCTTCATCGAGCCCGTCGCGCTGATGCTTTCGAAAAAGGCGGGCCGCCCGGTCAAGATCGTGATGAGCCGGGACGAGGTCTTCCGGGCCACCGGCCCGACCGTCTCGTCCTCCTCCGACGTGAAGATCGGCATGACCAAGGATGGCCGCATCACTGCGGCCGAGGCAACCTTGCGCTATCAGGGCGGGGCCTTTCCCTGCGGGACGACGGAATTCGGCTGTTCGGCGGCCTTCGCGGCCTATGACCTTGAAGCCGTCCGCACCTATGGCTGGTCGGTTCTGACCAACCGGCCGAAGGAAGCCGCCTATCGCGCGCCCGGCGCGCCGATGGCGGTTTATGCGGTGGAAAGCGTCGTGGATGAGCTCTGCCTGCATTTCGGGCTCGACCCGCTTGAGACGCGCCTGAAGAACGCCGCCCGAAAGGGCACGAAATCCTCCTATGGCCCGACCTTCCCCGATATCGGGCTGGTGGCGACATTGGAGGCCGCGAAGGCCCACCCGCATTACAAGGCGCCGCTTGGTCCGAACCAGGGCAGGGGGCTCTCCTGCGGGTTCTGGTTCAATTTTGGCGGCAATACCTGTGTGAGCCTCAATGTGAACACCGACGGCACCGTAGGGATCACCGAGGGCAACCCGGATATCGGCGGCTCGCGCGCCTCGATCAGCCTTATGGCGGCCGAGGAACTGGGCATCCCCTATGACCGCATTCGCACCATCGTCGCCGACACCTCGTCCCTGGGCTACAACGACGTGACCGATGGCAGCCGGGTGACCTTCGCGGTCGGGTTGGCTACGATCAAGGCCGCACGCGACGCGATCAGGAAAATGAGCGCCCGCGCCGCAAAGATCTGGGGCATAGATCCCGAAGCGGTGGAGTGGAAAGACGGAGCTGCCGTGCCGGCCGGGCCGAATGCCGGGAAGTTCCCTCCGATGACGTTGGCCGAAATCGCGGCCGTCTCGGCCGAGACGGGCGGCCCCATTGCCGGGCATTATGAGGTCAACGCAGACGGCGCGGGCGTCAGTTTCGGCGTCCATCTCTGCGATGTCGAGGTCGACCGCGAAACCGGTGCGACCAAGGTCCTGCGCTATACGATCTTCCAGGATGCCGGCAAGGCCGTCCACCCGGATTACGTCGAAGGCCAGATGCAGGGCGGGGCTGTTCAGGGTATCGGCTGGGCGCTGAACGAGGAATACATCTATGGATCGGATGGGCGGCTTCAGAACCCGACCTTCCTCGACTACCGCGTGCCGGTCGCTTCTGACCTGCCGCCGATCGAGACGGTGATCCTTGAAATTCCCAATCCCGGTCATCCCTATGGCGTGCGGGGCGTGGGCGAAACCCCCATCGTCCCGCCGCTCGCGGCTTTGTCGAACGCGGTGTCGCACGCGACGGGCGTTCGGATGACGGAGTTGCCGATGTCGCCGCCGCGCATCCTGAAAGCGCTCGGTGGCTGACATGGTGAGGGTTCTGCTCTGGGGCTCGCTCCGGCAGGCCACGGGCGGGCTTACAGAGGTCGAGGTCGAGGCGGCGACATTCAAACAGCTCCTCGACCGGCTGGGCGCGGAATATCCGGGCTTGCAGCCGCAGATAAAGCGGGGCGTGTCGATGTCCCTGAACGGGGTGATCTACCGCGAGGCCTGGTTCACCGAGATCCCGCCTGGCAGCGAGGTTGTGCTGATGCCCTACATGACAGGTGGATAGGTGCGCTGACGACGCGAATTCAACCAAGCTGTCGCTTTCCAGTGGAATCTGTCGTATTTTCGTCAAATCTATCCGGCAATTCGACGCATTTCGGATGAAAGGAGTCGTTCTTGTCGAATGGGTTGAAAACCGTCCTGTGTTCCGATTTAGTCGGGCAAAGGGTCGCGAAAAGACTCACATAAAGCAACACGGGGAGCCCGAATTTGACCAATGCCAAAACCGGCGGCGACGCCGCATTCGTCGAATTTGAACATGTACAAAAGAGCTATGACGGGGAAACGCTGGTCGTCAAAGACCTGAACCTTTCGATTGCCAAAGGTGAGTTCCTGACGATGCTTGGGCCGTCGGGTTCGGGCAAGACCACGTGCCTGATGATGCTGGCCGGATTCGAAACCGCGACGCATGGCGATATCCGGCTGGGCGGAAAGCCGATCAACAACATCCCGCCTCACAAGCGTGGGATCGGTATGGTTTTCCAGAACTATGCACTGTTCCCGCACATGACTGTGGCCGAGAACCTGTCCTTCCCGCTGGAAGTGCGGGGCATGGGCAAGTCGGAGCGCGAGGAAAAGGTCAAGCGCGCACTCAACATGGTGCAGATGGGCGCGTTCGGTGGCCGCCGTCCTGCTCAGATGTCGGGCGGTCAGCAGCAGCGTGTCGCCCTTGCGCGCGCGCTGGTCTTTGAGCCCGAACTGGTCCTGATGGACGAACCTCTGGGTGCGCTCGACAAG
>JAUIDM010000053.1 GCA_030428915.1 Alphaproteobacteria bacterium
CCCGGTGTGAGTTCGATCACCGCCGATGTCAGAATGAAGGCCGCCAGCGATTCAGGGGCAAGGCCTTCCATTGCTGTGTCAGATCCATTTCGCCAGCGGCGGAAGGCTCATCAGGACCGCGTTGGCGTCATGCCCGGTCTCAAGTCCGAACTTGGTGCCCCGGTCGTAGACGAGGTTGTATTCGGCATAAAGCCCGCGATGGACCAACTGCATGTGGCGATCGGCCTCTGTCCACGGCGTATTGACCCTGCGTTCGACCAACGGGCGGAAAGCGGGCAGGAAGGCGCGGCCGATGCTCTGGGTAAAGGCGAAATCCGCCGCCCAGTCGCCGGTGTTCAGATCGTCGTAGAAAACACCGCCGACACCCCGCGCCCGGCCGCGATGGGGCACAAAGAAATACTCGTCAGCCCATGACTTGAATCGCCGGTAATAGCCGGGATCGTGAGCGTCGCAGGCCGCTTGCAACGTGGCATGGAAATGGGCCGTATCCTCATCGTATTCGATGCAGGGGTTCAAGTCGGCGCCGCCGCCGAACCACCAGGCATGCGGCGTCCAGAACATGCGGGTGTTCATGTGGACCGCTGGACAATGCGGGTTCTGCATATGGGCAACAAGACTGATGCCAGACGCCCAGAAGCGCGGGTCCTGATCCATGCCCGGCACGCCGCGCGCCGCCATCGCCGCCTGCGCCCGCGCCCCGAGCGCGCCATGGACGGTGGAGACATTGACCCCGACTTTCTCAAAGACCCGGCCACCGCGCATCACGCTCATGATGCCGCCACCGGCATCCTCGCCGTTCTGGCCCTCGCGGCGCGTCTGGCTGACCTCGAACCGGCCCGGTGCGTTACCTGCCTCGGGCCCGGCGACATCGGTCTCTTCCAGAGCCTCGAAGGCTGCGACGATCCCATCCCGCAGGGAGCGGAACCAGTTCGATGCCTGCTTCTTTTCCGCTTCGAATTCGCCGCTCATGCTTCGATCCTGCCATTTCTGCATACCGATCCCGGCCTACCAGCTTTGCGGGCGCCCTGCCAGAATGACATGAGCGCGCAGCCGCGCCACTGTGATTTGGCCCGGGCTTCAGATGCGCTATGATGAGGGCGTAACCATTGCCCGAGGTCGCCATGTCCCGCCTTCTTATCCCCCTTGCGCTGCTGGCATTATCTGCATGCGATCAGGATCCGGTCACCCGCTGCGCCGGACCGCAGATGCGAGAGCTCCGCAATGTGGAGTCCCTGATCGCCGAAAGCCGTGCCGCACTTGATCGCGGCTATCACATCGAACGGGTGGACAGCGGCGCCCGGGTCAATTTCTGTCTTGGCGGCGCACGGTCGAATGTCGGCCTCAGCTACTGCACCGATCCCGGTTCGACACGTCGCCCGGTTGCCATCGATACTGCTGCCGAACGGCGCAAGCTCGCATCACTCGAAGCGCAGCGCGATGTCCTAATGGCACGGATTGACGCCTGTGGCAGACCGTAGGAGAAAAGCTACCATGCGCCTGACCGCCCCCCTTGTCCTGACGTTGATTCTGACCGCCTGCGGTACACCGCAGGAACGCTGCATCCGGTCGGCCACGCAAGAAACGCGCACGCTCGACCGGCTGATCGCCGAAACGGAGGCCAATCTGGCGCGTGGATATGCGTATGAGAGCCGGGAGGTCGTGCGCCATGTCTGGACGGTTTGCGATGACCATATCGGACCGGACCGTCGCCACGTCCGGCACATGTGCTTTGAGCCGGTTTTCCGCACTGTGGAACGCCCAGTCGCCATCGACCCCGAGGTTGAGGCCCGCAAGCTTGACGGTCTGAAGGCGCGCCGAGCCGCCCTTGCCCGGCGGGCCGCCGCCGATGTCGCCCAGTGCCGGGCGCAGTTTCCGGACGGTCAGTAGGCGGGTACCTGCACAGGGTCGAGCAATCCGCGCCCGCCGTCGACGGTCAGTATCTGGCCGGTCACGAAACCCGCCCCGTCAGAGGCAAGGAACTGCGCCGCATGGGCAAGATCCGACGGCGATCCGATGGAACCCATCGGCGTCCCCTCAGTGATCGTGCCACGCCAGTCCGGATTTTCCTTCAGGCTCGCCTGCAAGCTCGCGCTCATCACACTGGCGATTGCGATGCCGTTGACGCGGATGCGATGGGGGGCAAGCGCCACTGCCAGTGACCGCGTCGCCTGATCCAGCGCGGCGCCGGCGACCGAATAGGCGAGGAAATCGGGCTGCGTGCGCCGGGCCGCAAGGGTCGAGATATTGATGATAGATCCGACGGGACCTTCCTCTCGTCCCTCTTTTTCCGCCTGCGCAATCATGCGTTTCGCGGCCATCTGGCTGAGTTTGAGCGCTGACAGCAGGTTCTGGTTCAGCATCTTTTCCAGCCCGGGATCGTCGGGATTGAGCGGGTCGGAGGTCAGAACGCTCCGGCTGGCATTGACGACGATATCAATGCGCTCGAACGAGTCGATTGTTGCCGACAGCAGGTTGGCCAAGGTCAGCTTTTGGCTGAGATCACCGCTGAACGCGCGGATCGGGCTCTCGTCGGCATCGGCCTCCGCCCCGACCTCCTCGGTCAGTTTCGCCTCGTCGCTGTCGGCAAACATGACTCGCGCGCCACGGTCGACGAAATGCCGGGCGATGGCCAGGCCCACTCCGCGCGCGGCCCCGGTGACGATGGCGGTTTTGCCGGCGATTGAAAGGGTCATGAGCGTTCCGGTGTTGATTCTGTCGCGGCAGGTTAGTGGATTTCAGCGGGCCGGGCGAGCCGTGGACGGGCGGGACGCGGCAATCAGCTTGAAGGCTCCATCGCCGCCAATCTCGCGCACATCGCCGAAATGCCGGGCCAGGGCGGCTTCATAGGGCAGATGGCGGTTCGCGACCATGAAGAAGCGGCCCGACTGCGTCAGCATTCCGGCGGCGGCTGCGATGAAGGCCACGCCAAGGGCCGGTTCTGCCGCGCGCCCGGAGTGGAACGGCGGGTTGGAAACGACTGCGTCGAATTTTGACTCGGACCGGAACTGTGTGGCATCGGCCCAGTGAAAGCGGGCGCGGTAATCGGCAATGTTGTGCTGCGCACAGAGATGGGCGGCGTAATCAGCCTCGATCATATGCAGCTCTGTTACGCCGAAACGTTCGAGAATGCGGGCCGCAAGCCAACCCCAGCCGGAGCCGAGATCGGCAACGCGGCCCGTCAGGTTCTCAGGCAGGGCCGCGGCCAGAAGGGCCGAACCGGGATCGACCTTTTCAGCCGAAAAGACGCCGGGCCGTGTGATGAAGCCGGGGGCAGGATGAAACACATCCTCCCGCCAGTCGTCGAAGACCGGGTCGGCGTCGAAGCGGAATATCCTGCCATGCGCCTTGGATAAGGAGGCGGCAATCGGCAGGCGTGCCCGAATATCCTTCAGCATTGTCTCAACGCCATCGGTCTTTTGTCCGTCGATCCAGACCGGTCCGCGCGGCGCGACAAGGTGGCTTGCCGCAGCCACCCAGCCGCGCGACTGACTGCGCGATCGGGGCAGAAGGATCAGGGCCGCTGCGAAATCCGCACCGGCGTCATCAGCATCGGGGACCACGCGCCATCCCCGCGTTGCGAGCGCGTCGTGATCCGGGCGGAACCCCTGCACGACTGTGACGCGCTCCTTCGGCAGGATGTCGAGGTAGTCATCACCGCGGGCGCCAATGACCAATATCCTTCCGGCCGGCGGCAGTGCCCCGTCGCCATCAAGCGCAAGCGTAAGTCTGGGATTGTTCATGCAGCCCGGGCGCCCGCCCTATTCCTTTTCCATCGTGCATTGCAGCGGGTGCTGGTGGCGTCGCGCGAAATCCATCACCTGCGCCACCTTGGTCTCGGCCACTTCGAACGAGAAGACGCCGACCACCGCCAGCCCCTTCTTGTGCACGGTCAGCATGATTTCGAACGCCTGGCTGTGGTTCATGCCGAAGAACCGTTCCAGCACATGAACGACAAATTCCATCGGTGTGTAGTCGTCGTTCAGCAGCAGGACCTTGTAGAGCGGCGGCCGCTGGGTCTTGGGCCGCGTCTTTGTGATGACCGACGTATCCGGGTCATTGTCGTCTTTGCGATCCGACATGATGATGGGATACAAGGTCAATGGGCACTCCTAATGGCGCGGCGGATTCGGCCGCATTCCGGTTCAGAGCCCAATATAGCCCCTGTGGCGCCCGATGAAAGTGGTGCATTGCCACGGATTGCGTCGAAACCGATGAAACGGGAGAGTGGGGCCATGCAAAATCTGACCACTATCGCCTTCGATGCCGACGACACGCTTTGGCACAATGAACGTTTCTTCCGGCTGACGCAGGATCGCTTTGCCGGGCTTCTCGCCGATTTTGCAGAACCCGACCATCTTGCTGAACGGCTCTTGGCAGCCGAACGGCGCAATCTGGGCCACTACGGATTTGGCGTAAAGGGTTTTACGCTGTCCATGATCGAAACCGCAATCGAGGTGACGGAGGACAGGGTTCCGGCGCGGGTGATCCGCGAGCTGATCGAGGCGGGTCAGGACATGCTTGCCCATCCGATCGAGCTATTGCCCCATGCGAAGGAGGCGGTACGCGCGCTGAAGGACGACTATCACCTTCTGCTGATCACCAAGGGCGACCTCTTGGATCAGGAACGAAAGCTCGCGCAGTCCGGGCTGGGCGAGTTCTTCGACGGGGTTGAAGTGGTATCGGACAAGACGGCGGCAGTCTACGCAACGGTCTTTGGACGCCACGATGCGGCGCCCGACCACACGATGATGGTCGGCAATTCGCTGAAATCGGACGTTCTGCCAGTGCTGGAGGTCGGCGGATGGGGCGTGCATGTGCCGCATGATCTGACCTGGGCGCTTGAGCATGAAACCGCCCCCACCAATCATCCCCGGTTCCGCGAGATCGCTGATCTGAGCGCCCTCGCCCCGATGCTGCGGCCCGATGGCCACACGCGTTATGGCCCATATGGTGGTCAGGCAATGCCGGAAGACTAGATATGCCGATCAACCGCCTGATGACCGGCCTGGCAGCCTGCTTTAGGAATGACCGAAAACATATTGAAACAAGGCTGTTTTCGCGACGACAGGCCTGTGCTATCGTAACGCAAATCAAGGAAGCTCCGGCGCAAACGATCGGGGCGTGAGGCAGGTTAAAGGTGAGACAGGTGTTTGCTTGTCAGGGGCAGTGCGTCCATCGCACCCGCATTCTCGTCGCGTTCGCGCTGACGCTTCTTCTTGCGCCAGTCATGGCGCTCGCAGCGCCCTATGCAGATTTCGTCATTGACGCGCGAACCGGGCAGGTCTTGCATCAGGACAATGCCGATACAAGGCTGCATCCGGCCTCTCTCACCAAGATGATGACGCTCTACGTTGCGTTCGAAGCTATTGAAAACGGAGAAATTTCACTCGACAGCCGGGTTACGATTTCCAAACATGCCGCGTCTCAGCCACCCTCGAAACTTGGCCTGCGGCCCGGTCAGACGATCGCCCTGCGCTACCTGATCCGGGCGGCCGCGATCAAATCCGCCAATGATGCCGCGACCGCCATCGGCGAGGCCATCGAAGGCTCCGAACCCGCCTTCGCCCGCCGCATGAACCGCACCGCCAAGGCGATGGGCATGACGCGGACGAATTTCGTGAACGCCAACGGCCTCACTGCAAAGGGGCATTTGTCCACCGCGCGCGACATGACGACGCTCGGCCGCCATGTATTCTACGACTATCCGCAATACTATAACCTTTTCTCGCGCACGACGGCGGATGCCGGGGTGGCGCGGGTCGCCCATACCAATCGCCGCTTCCTGGCCGCCTACAAGGGCGCCGACGGGATCAAGACGGGCTATACGTCCGCTGCGGGCTTCAACCTCACCGCGTCCGCCCAGCGCGGAAACAAGCGCGTGATCGTCACCGTTTTCGGCGGCAAGTCGACGGCGTCGCGCAATGCGCGGGTGGCCGAACTGATGGATCTCGGCTTTGCCAAATCGCCGCGCCGGGTCGCTCTGCAAAAGCCGGCACGACCACCCTATCTCGGTGGAGGCGCGGATGAGGATCCGGCCTTTGTCGTGGCCGAAGCCGCCACGGGCAGCAAGACCATGGCCGCAGGCAAGACGATCCGCCTGAACACCGCCGTGAAGGTCAGCCTGATCCCGAAACGACGCCCGGTTCCGGGCGCCAATCCACCAGTTGAAGAAGCGCCGGCCGCGAACGATCTGCTGATCGCCATGCAGGACACGATCGACGATGTGCTGACCGAGGCACAGGGCAAGCCCGCTTCGGCGCCGGTCGTGGTCGCCGAGGCTGCGCCGGAGGCCGCAGACACGGCGGCGGAACCCGTGGAGACTGTCGCCGACGTTTCAACCCCGGACGTGGCAGAGGCACCCGAACCCGCCGAGGAAACCGCTCTGGCGGAAGCCGAGCCTGCGCCGCCCGAACCAGCCTTTGTCCAATCGACGACGCCGCAACCGGAAACGCTGGCAGCAGTCGAGGCGAGCGCGGCGCAACCGGCACCGATAGGCGCCGAGGAGTCGTCCGACATTGCCGAGGCAGAGCCCGGTGCCGAGGAGGTATCCGACCCCCTCGCCGCTGTGGTGGCCCTCGCGCTTGCCTCCGCCGAGGCGCCGGCAACCTCGCCGCGCCCGCTCCCATCCCCGGTCGTTGCCGAGACAGTCGTAGCCCAGGCAGCGCCGTCGTCCGAACCTGAAGTGCTGCCTGCCGAGGCTGCGCCAGCCGAAACCGATATCGCACCGGAGGCGGACATCGTCATTGCTGCCCCTGCCCCGGCCAGCGCGCCCGAACCCGCACCCGAACAGATTGTTCTCGCCTCGCTCTCCACCCCAGAAGTGACACCGTCCGAGAACCTTGAGGTCGTCACCCGCGTCTCGACGTCCGGCGGTCGCGAGTGGTCCGTCAATGTCGGTCATTTCGGATCGCGCTACGATGCGGAACGCCAGCTTCTGAAAACTGCCCTGGTCGAAATGAACACGCTCGACGAGGCACTTCGCAAGGTGGTCGCGCGGCGCGGCGGTTACGACGCCAACTTTGTCGGCATGACCGAGGAAATGGCCCAACTCGCCTGCCGCCGGTTGCAGGCTCGGCAGACCGAATGCGCGGTGGTCGGCCCCTGAACGGGACTATGGTTTCGGGTGATCGTCCCAGTCGTCACCAAGGACGCGGTGCGCGTCTCCGTCCGGATCGTCGTATTGCCGGTGCCTGAGCGTCCAGAGAAACGCGACGAGCCCGAGGCCGCCGAGGAACAGCGAGACCGGGATCAGGATGATCAGCATTTCCATGGTCGCGCCTATTTCAAACGGAGCGCGTTGAGCGATACCGTGATCGAGGAAGTGGACATCGCGAGCGCGGCGATCAGGGGCGTGGCAAAGCCCAGAAGGGCAACTGGCACGGCGATGGCGTTGTAGGCGAGCGACAGCGCGAAGTTCTGCTTGATCCGGGTCCGGGCCTGACCAGCGATGCGGACAGCATCCGACAGCGGCGAAAGGTCCTGCCCCAACAGCACGATATCAGAGGCCACCCGAGCCGCATCCAATGCCGAGGCGGGCGAAATCGAGACGTGGGCCGAGGCCAAGGCGGCCGTGTCGTTCAGCCCGTCGCCCACCATCAGCACGCGCGCGCCCGCTTCTTGCAGCATCGCGATGTGCCCCGCTTTCTCGTCGGGGCGCTGACCGGATTGCCATTCCGCGATGCCGAGATCGCTGGCGAGCCGGGCGACGGGCGCCTCAGTGTCGCCCGAAAGCAGGATCACCCGTTTGCCCGCCCCCTTCAGCGCAGCGATTGCATCCGTTGCCCCGGGGCGCGCGCGATCGGTAAAGGCGAAGGCGCTGGCCGGGCCTTGTCCTTTTGCAAGATAGGTCGCGGTGCCATCGGTCGGTTCCGCCCCGACCCATTCGGCGCGGCCGAGCCGGACGGTGCGTCCCTTCAGCCGCCCCTCGACGCCATAACCGGGCTCTTCGCGTACATCGGTGACAGCGGCCCGGTCGATCCCGGCAGCATCCAGCGCCGCCGAGAGTGCCCGCGACAGTGGATGGGCTGACCCTGCAGCAAGCGCGGCGGCAATTTCCAGGTCGGCGCGGGGATGAGCGGCAATGTCGATGGGTTCGGGCGTGCCCATGGTCAGCGTGCCGGTCTTGTCGAACACGACCGTATCGACCTCGGCCAGCCGCTCCAGCGCCGTGCCGTCCTTGATCAGAAGCCCCTTACGGAAGAGTTTGCCCGATGCCGATGTCACGACGGCAGGCACGGCGAGCGCCAAGGCGCAGGGGCAGGTGATGATCAGCACAGCGGCAGCGATATTGACCGCAAGCCGCAGGTCGCCGGTCAGATAGAGCCAAACCGAAAAGGCGCCGAAGGCCATGATGTGAACGACGGGGGAATAGGCTCGCGCCATGCGGTCGGCGAGCGAGGTGTAGCGGGTTCGGGCACTTTCGGCGACCGCGACAAGATCGGCGATGCGATGAAGCGACGTGTCCCGCCCTGCGGCGGTCACGCGCAAGGTCAGGGGACCGGTCAGATTGACCTCACCCGCATTAACGATGCTGCCTTCACCGGCCCAGACCGGCAAGGTCTCCCCGGTCAGGAGCGATCGGTCGATCTCGGACGTCCCCTCGGTCACCACGCCGTCCACCGGCATGCGCGCGCCTGGCCTCACCCGCACGAAATCGCCGATGGCAAGCTCCGCAATCGGTACGACCGTTTCGATTCCTCCGGTAATCCGTGTGGCGCGGGGCACCTCCAGCGCCGTCAGTTCCTCCGCCGCAGACCGCGCCGCCGCGCGCGAGCGATAGTCGAGATAGCGTCCCGCGAGCAGGAAGAAGCAGAGCGAGACGGCAGCGTCGAAATAGGCGTGATGGCCGCCCGCGAAGGTCTCGTAGAGCGAGATCGATGAAGCGAGGATGAGGGCAAGGGAGATCGGCACATCCATACCCAGCCGCCGCGCCTTCAGAGACGCCCAGGCAGAGGCAAAGAAGGGCTGGCCGGAAAAGGCAAGCACCGGCAGAGCGATCGCGGCCGATATCCAGTGGAACAGGTCACGCGTCGCGGCCTCTGCCCCCGACCAGACCGCCACGGACAAGAGCATGATGTTCATCATGGCGAACCCGGCCACGCCGAGCCGCATCAGAAGGTCGCGCCCGGCCCGGTCGGTTTCGGTTGCGCTGAGCAGGCCCGGATCAAGCTCGTGCGCAGGGTAACCGATGTTCTTCAGTGCCGCGATCAACCTGTCCGCCGTCACCCCCGGCGCCGCTGCGACCGAGACCCTTTTTTGCGTCAGGTTCACGCGTGCCGACCGGACACCGGGAAGCGCGGCCAGCGTGCGTTCGACGTCAGAGATGCAAACGGCACAATGCGCGGTCGGCAGCGACAGGACGAGCCCCTCTTGCTTCTCCGCCCTGCGTTCGGCCAGCGCCTCTGCCGCGGGGGCCGCGACACAGGCCGGGCAGGCCGACAGCGATGGGGCAGAAGAGGACATCAGCCACTCACGAACAGGTCAAGCCGCTGGTGAAACCGGGTTCCGTCTGCTGCAAAGGCTTCGAGAAGAACCATCCACTTGCCCGGGCCCAGGTCGGCGGCCGCGACATAGTCGCCATTGCGCCAGGCAAAGTCGGGCACCATGTCGCTTGCGGCCTCGGTTGTGCGACCGATCGTGGCCGAGAGCCGTTCGACCCGCACCGGCAGGCCGTCGGCATCGCGGAAGGACAGGCGAAGTTCGCCGTTCCCGTACTGGTCGCTGAGGGTCCAGCCCAGGGCCTGCTGCGCGGCGCGCTCGGCCTCGAACCGTTGTGACGCGACATAGGAGTTTTTCACCTCCAACCCGGGAAAAGTCCGCACGGCCTGCACGGCCATCAGGATGTTCACGCCAATGATCACGGCGAAGGCCGATGCGGTGATCGCGAAAACCTTGCGGCCCGTAAGTTCGCTTTTCATCTCATTGGTCCTTTCCGTTGAAGACGGTATCGGCATACACCCTTTCATTGTCGACAGTATCACTGATCCAGAGCCGTATGTCGCTACGTTCTGTCGTTGCCCCGGAAGTCCCCGCCGGTGCGGTGATGTAAAGCCGCTGGGTGAGCGTGGCATCGGCGGGAACGATTACCTCCAGTTTGTCCGTGCCTTCGAGTTCCAGCTTCAGTCGCGCATCGGCACTGATCGACACCCGGAACGGCCGGTCATCGGGATGCTTGTTGCGCAGTCGCAGGGTATAAGTGTTACGTATCGACCCGTCCGAGAGCGTGACATAGAGCGGATTGCGCTCGGGCGTGACATTGACGTCGATGGGCGAGCGGATGAAGAGCGCGACGATCATCGCGATGCCCACAAGCGACCAGAGCGTCGTATAAAGGATCGTCCGGGGCCGGAAGATGTGTTTCCAGACATTCTTGGGGTGTCCGCCCGCACGTTCTGCCGCCTCATCCTTCAGCGCCATGTAACCGATGAGGCCGCGCGGCTTGCCGATCCGGTCCATGACCTCGTCACAAGCGTCGATACAGAGCGCGCAGGTGATGCATTCCAGTTGCTGACCCTCGCGGATATCGATCCCCATCGGGCAGACATTGACGCAGGCCATGCAGTCGATGCAGTCGCCCTGCGCGGCGTCGACCTCGCCTTTTTTCAGCTTGCCGCGCGGTTCACCCCGCCATTCACGATAGGCGACGACAAGCGTGTCCTCATCCATCATCGCAGCCTGAATGCGCGGCCAGGGGCAGGCATAGATGCAGATCTGTTCGCGGGCAAAGCCGCCGAAGAAGAAAGTTGTGAATGTCAGGATCGCCATCGTCGTATAGGCAATGGGATGGGCATTCCCGGTGACCAGATCGACCGCCAGAGTCGGCGCATCTGTAAAGTAGAAGATCCACGCGCCGCCGGTCGCGAGGCCGATCAGAAGCCAGATGATCCATTTGGTGAAGCGCAGTCGCAGCTTCCGCGCATCCCATTTCGCGTTCCAAAGTCGCACCCGGGCGTTGCGGTCACCCTCCACCCAACGCTCGACCAGGATGTAAAGATCAGTCCACACGGTCTGCGGACAGGCATAGCCGCACCAGACCCGGCCAAGCGCCGAGGTAAACAGGAACAGCCCGAGCCCCGCCATGATCAGAAGGCCCGCAATGAAGTAGAACTCGTCCGGCCAGATCTCGATCATGAAGAAGAAGAAGCGCCGGTTTGCCATGTCCACCAGAACCGCCTGATCGGGCAGGTTCGGCCCCCGGTCCCAGCGCAGCCAGGGCGTGATGTAGTAGATGCCGAGGGTGACGATCATGATCACCCATTTCAGATTGCGGAACGCACCGCTGACACGGCGCGGAAAAACCGGTTCGCGCGCAGCGTAAAGCGCCGGGGGATCTTGTAGCTGATTCATGTGATCCAAGTATCCGTCTGTTCGCGGTGCGCTTATGGCAGTCCGCACTGGGCCGATCATTGACCCAGATCAAGTGTAGCCGCGCCAAAAGCGCGCGGAAATGCGGCAATCTGCGCGACGGCACCTGTTCGGGCCCACCGACTCCGCGGTTCACGCGTAAAGATAAGTGCCGAAATGCGCGGACGAAAGGTTCCATTTCCGCTCCAATCCGCGCGCGAAACGCCGCTAGTATGCAGTCTGACAGCCGCACAGGTTTGATTCAGCGCTCAGACGGTCTATGTCCATCGTGGTAATTGGACAAAGTTGAGATTTCTGAATGGATAACCGTAAGGGGCGGAACCCGGGCAGGATCATCGGTGGCTTGGCCGTCGTTTTCCTTCTCTTCATGCTGGGCTTGTTTCTTGGTGTGAAATCGCTGCCGCCCTCGCAGCAGCTGAAAAGCGTCCTTCAGTCGACCGGCCAGATCAAATCGCTTGCCGTGGCGGCGCTGAAAAGTCGCCCTGACCAGCATCTAAGCCGCCGCTGGTATCCCGAGGATGGCGTGGTGGTCGCCGAACCCGCGGCAATGGAACCCGGCGTAACCTTCATTTCCGGCCTGTTCGGCCAACGGCTCGGCTTTCGGCTGTTCGGAACCGACGGTCAGGTCCTTTATGACTGGCCCATCGACTTCTTCCAGATCGCTCCGGAAAAGATGCAGCACCGCTATCACGCGCTGATCCATGGTGCGCTCTTGTATCCCGACGGCGATGTAATCGCCAATCTCGACGGGCGCGGCATGGTCCGTTTCGACGCCTGCGGGCGTATCAAGTGGATGAACGAGGACCACACGCACCATTCCATCTTCGCCGATGAGAGCGGCACGCTCTGGGCCCCGATCGGGGTCGGCGACTACAACAACCGCGCCTTCGCAAACACGACATTCCGCGTCGATCGGATTGCGTCCTTCGACCCTGAAACCGGAGAGAAACTGACCGAGATCGATCTCGTCGACGCGATGGAAAAGTCGGACATGATCGGCCTGATCCAGAACATCTATTTTCGCAGGGACGACGTTGTTCACCTCAACGATGTCGAGGTGCTGAGCACGGAACTGGCCCCTGCCTTTCCGATGTTCCGTGCGGGCGACCTGCTTTTGTCGATGCGCAATCTCAACCAGCTCTGGGTTATTGACGGCGCGACGCACGCGATAAAATGGGTATCGTCCGGGCCGACACTCGGCCAGCATGACCCGGATTTCGAGCCCGACGGAACCATCTCGGTCCTGGACAATCGCCCGCTTGTCGAGATCAAGCAGCCTGAAGGCTATCCTGGCGCCCATGGTGGCAGCCGCATCCTTGCCATCGATCCGGCGGACGGGGCGCTGACAACGCTCTATGAAAGCGACGCGCGAAACGCTTTTTATACGCCCTATCGCGGCAAGCATCAGCGCCTGACGAATGGCAACCTGCTGATCGCGGAAACCGATGCGGGGCGTGCCTTCGAGGTGACGCCATCGGGTGAGGTGGTCTGGTCCTACGTCAACGGCTGGGATGCCGAGAGCGTGGGTTGGGTGCTCGATATCGGTCGGTATCCGGCGGAATTCGGCAAATTTGCAGGGAAATCGTGTAATTAACCCTTGCCGGGCAGGGCCGTCGGGCGCTCAAATGGAGGAGGGGTAGCCGCGGCGACCAACGCTGAGGTCGCAGGGGGAAGCGCGACCATGTCCGAAAAACGTCAGGCCCGGAAATCCGAGGAATTCTCAGCCGCCGAAATAGGCGCGCTTGCCCATCTCTACCGGGCTGAAGTCTACCGCTCGACAATCTGGCGCACACGACTCGATACGACGACGAACTGGGCAGTGGTGACATTGGGCGTCGCGCTGTCGATCACCTTCTCGTCTCCGACCGCCTCGCCGATGCCGCTGTTGCTCGTCGGTATCCTGATCATGCTCTTTCTGGCACTGGAAGCACGGCGCTACCGCTATTTCAACGTATTCCGCGCAAGATCGCGCTGGATGGAGCGGTTCTTTTATGTCGCGATGCTGCGTGACGGCGACCTCCATACGGAAGATGACTGGCCCGAGATCCTCGCGGAGGACTACTACGCCCCGCGCTATCATGTCTCGTTCTTGGTCGCCGTGGCGAGGCGGGTTCGGCACAATTACCTCTGGATCCTTGTGATCCAGTCGATCGCCTATGTCGGCAAACTGGTTGTGCACCCGTTTCCGGTATCGTCGTTGGAAAATTTCATCCATCGCGCACGGATCGGGCCGCTCGTGCCGGGCGAAGTCGTTCTGGGCATCGGCACAGTCTATATCCTGAGTTGGGTCGCGCTGGCGATCTGGGTCGGCCGCCGCGACGCGCGACGCGCAGAAAAAAGGGGCGGCTTGCCGACGATGGGCTGACCGTTATCAACTCGGACGTGTCCTCCTAAGCATCCGCAGCCTGCGGATGCAGGGACTGATTTCCCCGAAGACCATCAGCTTAGAAAGCTTGACCGATTCCGATCTTGGGCGATTGCAAGGTGCCGAAACCGCATCCGAAGCGGCCGCCGGCACCATTGTCGAGACAGGCGCCCTCGGTCGGCGCCTGAACATCCTATGACGTCAGCCGATCAGGTCAGAACGGGATTTCGTCGTCGAGATCGGCGCGGCTGCCGCCTGCACCACCGCCAGACGAGCCGCCACCGTAGCCGCCCGACGATCCGCCGCCAAAGCCGCCGCGATCATCTTCGTAGCCACCACCGCCGCCGCCACCGCCATCCCTGCCATCAAGCAGGGTCAGTTCGCCGCGATAGGGTCGCAGCGAGATTTCGGTCGTGAAGCGGTCCTGCCCGGATTGGTCCTGCCATTTGCGGGTCTCAAGCTGGCCTTCCAGGTAAACCTTCGAACCCTTCTTCAGATACTGCTGCGCGATCCGGACCAGGTTTTCGTTGTAGATCGCCACGCGGTGCCACTCCGTCCGCTCGCGACGCTCGCCCGAATTGCGGTCGCGCCACGTTTCCGAAGTGGCGACCCGCAGGTTGCAGACCTTTCCGCCGCTGGGAAAATCCCGGACCTCGGGATCAGCCCCGAGATTCCCGATCAGAATGACTTTGTTAACCGATCCCGCCATGCCGGATCCTCCTCCGCGATTCTTGTTTGCCCCGTTAGACCATCCGGTGCCAGTCAAGAAAAGCACTCTTGGTTAAGAAACCCATAATTCACGCGCAGGAGCATCGGCAAAATGTCGCGTACAACTTCGGTTGCAGCGCGGCTCGATGCAGGTCGCTCATCCCTCGGTGCAATGGCAGAACCCGGCGGTATGGCTCAGATCGATGTGGCAAGCCACGACAACACCGTCGCGGCAGAGCAGGAGATGAAAATGACCAAACTCACCACCACTGTCCTCGCCACTTTGATCGGCCTCGGCCTGTCAGTTCCCGCATTCGCAAGCGACGTACCGGATGCCGCCACTCAGGCGAAAATCACCGAGCAACTGACCGCCGAGGGCTACGAGGTCCGCAAGATCGACAGCGAAGACGGCATGATCGAGGTCTATGCCGTAAAGGACGGCAAGATGTACGAACTTTACCTCGACGCTGATCTGAAGATCGTGAAGTCCAAGGAAGAAAGCTGAACACAGCCCTCGCGGGCGGCACGGCCCGCCGCCCGCGACGTACAGAGGAGGCTAAGGGATGAGTGAAATTCGTGTCTGGGACCCGCTCGTGCGGATCTTTCACTGGTCGCTGGTGGCAGGCTTCACCGCGAATGCACTGTTCAACGACCCCGAAGGGAAGCCGCATGAAGTGATCGGCCTTGCAGTTCTGGGACTTGTCGCGTTGCGGATCATCTGGGGGCTGATCGGCACCCGCCATGCGAGATTCGCCGATTTTCCGCCCTCGATATCCGCGTCGCTCGGTCAGGTGGAGGAGATGGCAACCGGCCGCAAGCACATTCACAAGGGTCATTCGCCGCTGGGCGCCTTGATGATCTACAATCTTCTGCTGACACTGATCGTGATCGGTGCCACCGGCTACATGATGACGACTCTTGCCTTCTTCGGAGTCGACTGGGTGGAGGAGGTCCATGAGAGCGCCGTCACATGGGCCGAAATCAGCGTCATCGCCCATATCGCCGCCGTCTTTCTCGAAAGCCGCAGGCTCGGGATCAATCTTCCGAAATCCATGCTGACCGGATACAAGAATATTCCGGCAGCAGGGAAAGATGGATGACGGGGACAAAAGCGAAAGCACCGGCAAGAACCAAGGGGGCGGCGATTGTCGTCCTCATGCTTGTTCAGGGCTTTTGCGCTGCATTCTTTCTGAGC
>JAUIDM010000054.1 GCA_030428915.1 Alphaproteobacteria bacterium
CCAGATCCTCCGGTTTGCAGCCGAGTTCGGTCGTTGCATTGAAAAAACGAGCCCCGTCGAGATGAACGACGAGACCAGCCTGCCGCGCCGCCCCAGCCGCGGCTGCCATAGCGGCGAGCGGGATGGCGCTGCCGTGGACGGTGTTTTCGAGGCTGAGGAGCCGGCTGACAGGATAGTGGCTGTCATCGGGCCGGACGGCTTTCCTCACCGTCGCGGGCGCGAGACTGCCGTCGTCCCGATGGGGCACGGGATGAAACGCAACCCCGCCAAGCACCGACGCGCCGGATGCCTCATTCGCGAAGACGTGGTAGCCCTGCCCGACGATCACTTCTTCGCCGCGCCCGCAATGCGCCAGGATGGCTGAGAGGTTCGACTGTGTGCCCGACGGCAAAAACAGCCCCGCCTCTTTGGCCAGCAGGTCGGCGAGCTCTGCCTCGAGCCGGTTTGTCTCCGGATCCTCACCCAGGACGTCGTCACCCACCTCGGCCTCAGCCATCGCGCGGCGCATCGCCGCGTCGGGACGTGTGACCGTGTCGCTGCGCAGGTCGCAGAGGGCATCCGCGATCGGCCTTCGCTGCGTCATGGCAGAGTAGTCTGTCATTCCCGTCTCCTCAGACTTCGCGCGAAACCGTATAGCGGGCGGCCTCGCGCAAGGTGTCCGCCTTCACACCATAAGGCGAAAGCGCCGCTTCCGCGTCGGCCACGAGGTCGCGGGCGCGGGCGCGGGCGCCATCGATACCGAGGAGCGAGACAAACGTCGCCTTGCCTGCGGCGGCGTCCTTGCCCAGCTTCTTGCCCGTCTTGGCCGGGTCGCCTTCCACGTCGAGGATGTCGTCGGCGATCTGGAAGGCCAGGCCGAGTGCACGGGCGTAGTCCTCCAGCGGCCGCGTGTCGGCGCCGGCAAGGATTGCGCCCGCAGTCGCGGCGAAGGTGAAAAGTGCACCGGTCTTGCCTGCCTGCAACCGGGTGATTTCGTCAAGTGTGAGGGGTTCAGCGGCCGTTTCCGCGGCGATGTCGAGTGCCTGGCCCAGCACCATGCCCTCCGCCCCCGAGGCTTTTGCGAGCGCGGTCACGAGGTCGATGCGGCGGGCGCCGAGAGAGGGATCGCAGCACAGCTCAAAAGCCAGCGTCTGCAAGGCGTCACCCGCAAGCACCGCCGTTGCCTGATCCCATTTCACATGGACTGTCGGCTGACCCCGGCGCAGCGCATCGTCGTCCATGCAAGGCAGGTCGTCATGAACCAGCGAATAGGCGTGAAGCGCCTCGACCGCGGCTGCGGCGGCCATCGCTTCTGGGTCGTGGATACCGTGCAGACGGGCGCTTTCCAGCACGAGGAAAGCGCGCAACCGCTTGCCGCCCTGCACCGCGTAACGCATTGCATGAACGACCGGAATGTCGTCGTGAAAGGCCAGCGCATCGTCCAGTGCTTCCTGAACCTTCACCTGCACCCGTTTCAGGCGCTCGGCGAACATGGGTCAGAGGCCCTCGACCGGTGTCGTCCCTGTCGGCTGGCCGTCGGGGCCAAGCGTGATCTTGGCAACCTTTTCCTCGGCCTCTTTCAGCTTCTTTTCGCAATGCGCCTTGAGCCGCGCCCCCTGTTCGTAGAGCGCGATGGACTTTTCCAGCTCTACATTGCCCGATTCGAGGTCGCGCACGACGCCTTCCAGCGCCTTCATCGCCTCTTCAAAGCTCATCCCGGCAATGTCGGTCATCCGCCCCGCTCCATCAGCACCCGAACATGCGCCGCGACCGAACGGCCCAGCGCGGCCAGATCATAGCCACCCTCCAAGGAGGATACCACCCGGCCTTCGCAGCAATCCTCGGCCAGATCGCAGATCGCATGGGTGATCCAGGCAAAATCCGCCTCGGTCCAGTTCAGTCCCGCCAGCGGATCATCGCGATGGGCGTCGAAACCTGCACTGACAAGGATCAGATCGGGGGCAAAGCCTCGCACGTGCTCCATTGCACCTTCCCAGGCTGCCCGCATCTCGTGCCCGCCGGAACCGGAGGTCAGCGGCAGGTTGATGATCTGACCTTGGGCGCCAGACTCATCGGCCGCGCCGGTGCCCGGGTAAAGTGGCATCTGGTGGGATGAGACGAACATCGCACGGCCCTCGTCCCACAGCAGGTCCTGCGTGCCGTTGCCGTGATGGACATCGAAATCCAAAACCGCGATGCGGGCAAGGCCGTGAACGTCCAGTGCGTATTTTGCGGCGATGGCGACGGTGCCGAACAGGCAGAACCCCATCGCGCGGTTGCGCTCGGCATGATGGCCTGGCGGGCGCATGGCAACGAAGGCGCTCGCGGCCTCGCCCGCCAGAACGGCATCCACCGCCGCCTCCACTCCGCCGATAGCGCGCATCGCCGCCTTCCAGCTGTCGGGGGCCATGAACGTGTCGGGGTCGAGCCCGGCCCAGCCGGTCTCAGGCGTCGCGGCCCGGATCGTGTTCATATGCTCGGCCGTATGGCAGCGCAGAACCTCTTCTGGCGCTGCGGCGGGCGCGCTGCGGCGGTCGAGCGCGTCGAATTCCGGGGACCTAAGGGCGGCATAGATCGCCTCAAGCCGGGCCACCTGTTCAGGGTGGCCGGGAGGGGTCACATGATCGAGAGCAGAAGGATGAGTGAAAAAAATCGTCGCCATTCGCAAACCTTGGGCCGGATCATCTGCGTATTCAAGTGTGCTTAATTTTCTGGCAAAATTGATGCATATCAATTCTTGAATGTGATTTTCGTGTGACCATTGACGAATGTGGAATCAATGGAGGCGTGAATGTCGAAGAGCAAGAAAGCCGCGTTTCTCGTAGCAGGTGTATCGGTGATCGCATGTTCAGCCTTGGTGACGCTGACTGCCGGGCCTGATACGTCCGGTTTCGGCTTCTCTGCCGCACTTGCCCAGAACAGCGGGGCGCAAAGCGGTAACCAAGGCGGTCAGGGGCAGGGCAACAAAGGGTCCCAATCAGGTCAGGGCAACCAGGGCGGTCAAGGCAGCGGCCAGGGCGGTCCGGGCGAAGATTCCGACTCCAAGGGCCCACAAGCAGGTGCCCCGTCTTCGGCCGGCAGCGGCGGCGGTAAGCCGGTCTGGGCACAGGAAGGCATCCCCGAGGTGGAACTTGGCCGTCTCAGCGTGGCCCGTTCACCCGATCAGGTACTTCAACGCGCTTACGAAGAGGCTCTGGCAAGCCTGACGCCCGAGATGGTTGATTTCTATTCGCTGTCGCTTGACGAGATGATCGCGGAACTTTCCCTGAACTGGGACAATGTAAGCATCATCGACTCTCCGCTGCAAAGTCTGTCGCTGTTCAAGGACGCATTGGACGGGACGTCGGTACTTACGACAATGGGCGTTACCAACACCAACGACACTCTGTTGGCGGCGCTTCTCGGGATCGCGTCTGACAAGGCGGTCCCAGTGACGACAGAAACGGTGGTGGCGGTGTCCACGATCCTGGGAACACCAATCACTGGCGATGAAGCCGACGCGCTTGCCGCGGATGCCGAGGCGATCCGGATCGCGGTTCTGGCCGGTCACGGCTGAGACAGAAGGCCTAATGGCCGCCCCTCGCGCATGGTGCGGGGGGCGGTCTGGGGCGATGTCGGGTACAGGGGAATTGGACGATGTCAGGCAGACATGGACGTAGCGCGGCACTTTGGGGTGGCGTTGCAGTCGTGGCGTTTATTGCCGCGCTCAACCTGACCGCACAGGGGACCTGGGTTGGTTCAGCATGGGCGCAAACGCATTCGGGCGGCAGTCAAGGCGGCGGCGGGCACGATGGTCACAACGACGGTCACGACGATGATCACGAAGGTGGCCATACGGGTAAGCAGGGTGGCAATCACGGCAGCAGCCACGGTCAGGGCAATGCGGGACAGGGCGGCTCGGCTCAGGGTGCAGGTAAAGGCGGTACGTCTGGTGCCGGTGGAAGGCCGGCATGGGCACGCGAGGGAATTCCCGAGGTCGAGCTCGGCAGGCTGAATGTCGCGCGGTCACCGGATCAGGTGCTGGCGCGGGCGTTTGACGAAGCGCTGGCCAGCCTATCGCCCGACATGGCCCGGTTCTATTCGATGAGCCTGGACGAAATGGTTGTCGAACTGTCCACCAACTTCGACAATGTGAGCTACATCGATTCCCCGCTGCAGAACCTGGCGTTGTTCAGTGATGCGCTGGACGGGTCGTCCGTGCTGACCAGTACGGGCGAAATCACGAACGGCAACGACACTCTGCTGGCAGCCTTTCTCGGCGTCGCCTCGGACAAGTCCATTCCGATCTCGGCCAACACCGTGGTGGCGGTCACCACCATTCTCGGTCAACCAATGGGTGACACGGCTGCAGCCTCATTGGCCGCCCGCGCCGAGTCCATCCGGATCGCAGTGCTTGCGGGACACGGATGATCTTTTTTCAATGCCCTCGGTACCAACGGCTACGCGTCGCGGTACTATACTCAAACTATCCAAATGGCCGCAGAGCAGGATGTGAGACGAATATGCAGGTAATCGGGGCGACTCTTGCCTTCTCTCTTGCCGTTGCAACGGCATTGCCGCTCGGGGCACAGGAGGTCCCGGGGACGACAAGTTCATCGCTGTTCGGGCGCACTTCGGCCAGTGTCACATATGGTCCGTATGTGAGGTTCGAGGCAGGAACGTCTTCGGTCGACTTCGCCGATGGCAACTGGTTGCCGCCGGGCCCCGCCGATCCGCGGGTCTTCTTTGACATAGGAAACGAAACTGCGGGCTTTGCCTCCGCCGCCGTCGGTTTTGACTGGATGAATGGCTTTCGCGCCGACGTCGGTCTTCTTTCTGCCAATGGAGTGGATGCTGTGGGCCCGTGGTCCTACACGGTTCCTGCCGACCCGGGACCGCATGCAAACATTACCGACGCACGCGTCAGAACAACCGCATTGATGGGCAGCGTTTTCTATTCGCCGCTGGAGCAGCGGGGCGTGAATTCGAGGGTGCAGCCCTACGTTGTGGCCGGCCTCGGTTTCGCACGAAACAAAATGAGTGATTGGACCCGAGAAAATGCCGCCTCACCGACGCCGGTTAGGGTGTTCGAGGGCGACAGCAACACCGAACTTGCCTATTCACTCGGACTGGGCGTCTCGGTACAACTGACGCCGGCCGGCAAGCATCCCGTCCTGATGGACCTTTCGTGGCGCTACTACGATTTCGGCGAAGCAACTGGCGGGACCGGGATCGTATTGGGCGGCGGCGGAATACCCCGCGAAGGTTTCAGCGTCGACCGGCGCGACAGTGTCGTCTCGATCGGTATCCGTATTCCTCTGATGCGCTACTAGCTCACTCCGGCGCAAGCATGTAACCCGCGCCCCGCACTGTCTGGAGATAGCGGGGCTGTTTCGGGTCGCTTTCGAACTTGCGGCGAAGCCGCGTGATCTGAACATCGACCGCGCGCTCCTGCGCCTGCCCGCTCTCGCCCTTTCCCGTCGCGCGACCCAGATCCTCGACAAGCTGGGTACGGCTGACCGGCTCGCCCGGTTTGGCCGCGAAAATGCGCATCAGCGCCGCCTCGGTCGCGGTCAGGCGGACAATGCTGTCGCCACGCCACATCTCTCCCCGGTCGACGTCATAGCGCACCGGGCCGAGATTCAGAACCTTCGGCACTTTGATTTCCACAGACACCGGCGTACGGCGCAGGATCGCGTTGATACGGAGAAGCAGTTCTTTTGGCTCGAACGGTTTGGGCAGATAATCATCTGCCCCGGCCTCCAGCCCGGCGATGCGGTCGGCGGTTTCGCCCTTGGCGGTCAGAAGCAGGATGGGCGTTTTCATGGTCTCGCGCAACGTGCGGGTCAGGCTGACTCCGTCCTCGCCCGGCATCATCACATCCATGACGATCAGGTCGAAATCGAGGCCGCCCAGAAGGCGCCGTGCATGGGCAGCGTCACGGGCGGCCGTCACGAAAAAGCCGCTGCGGATCAGGAACTTCTGCAAAAGGCCCCGTATGCGCTCGTCATCATCGACAATCAGAAGGTGGATGTCGGCCTGCCCGCTCATATACTTGTGTCCCTGATTGACTGGTAATGTCGGCGGATTTCCGGATCCATCATCGCCTCGAGCACCTGCCGGAACCCTGCCACCGCCGCGGGTCCAGCCGCGCGATAGGCAGCACGCATCCGGGCGCGCTGGGCATCGCTGAGTTCACGTTCCAGGTCTGCCCCCTTCCGGGTCAGAAAAAGATTGCGCTCGCGCTTGTCGCGCCGGCCGACGCGCGCCTCGACGAGTCCGTCATCGACCAGAGTTCTCAGCACGCGGTTCAGGGACTGCTTGGTGACGCCCAGCATCGTCAGCAGCGTATTCACCGTCAGGCCGGGCTGGCGGTTGATGAAATGGATCGCCCGGTGATGGGCGCGGCCATATTCGTAGTTTTCCAGAATTCGGTCGGGATCGGCGGTGAAGGCGCGATAGGCGAAGAACATCGCCTCGATGCCCTTGCGGAGTTGTTCATCTGTGAGGAACAGCAGGCTTTCGCCGCCCTGCGCCCCCGGACTGCCCGTTGTCACGTTCCGGTCCCCGTTTGTCGTACCTGCACGCACCGATTTTATGTCAGCCATGTTGACTTTCCAAGAGTCAACTGATAGCGAATCCCGGATTTGGCGCAATATTATGTCCGTTGCGGACCTAACCTGCGCAATATTTGCAAAACGGGCGCGCCCGAGGAGGATGAGATGGCAGCGGCTTACGACGATCGCGACGGCAAGATCTGGATGGATGGCAAACTCGTGGAATGGCGCGACGCCAAGGTCCACATCCTGACGCACGCGCTGCATTATGCCTCCTCTGTCTTTGAGGGCGAGCGTTGCTACAACGGCAAGATCTTCAAAGGCCACGAGCATTCCAAACGGCTTCTACGCTCGGGAGAGCTTCTGGATATGCCGATCCCATACAGCGCCGAGGAGATAGACGCGGCCAAGGAAGCGGTCCTGAAGGCCAATGGTTGGGACAATGCCTATATCCGCGCGCTTGCCTGGCGTGGCGCGGGCGAGGATATGGGGGTCGCGTCCAAGCGGAACCCGGTGCGTCTGGCCGTCGCGGCCTGGGAATGGGGCAACTACTACGGCGATGCCAAGATGAAGGGCGCAAAGCTCGACATCGCCAAGTGGCGCCGCCCCGACCCGGCGACGATCCCATCCGAGGCGAAGGCGGCGGGCCTTTACATGATCTGCACCATGTCCAAGCACGCGGCCGAGGCCAAGGGCTGTTCGGATGCGATGATGCTCGATTATCGCGGCTATGTGGCCGAGGCGACAGGCGCGAACATCTTCTTCGTGAAGGATGGCGAGGTGCACACGCCGCTGGCGGACTGCTTCCTAAACGGCCTCACGCGCCAGACCGTCATCCAGATGCTGAAGGACATGCAGATCAAGGTGCATGAGCGGCATATCCTGCCCGATGAACTGGAAAGCTTCGAGCAATGCTGGCTGACCGGCACCGCCGCCGAGGTCACGCCGGTCGGTTCCATCGGCGATTTCACCTTCGAGGTGGGCGACCTGGCAAAGCGCGTCGTGGCGGAATACGAACGGCTCGTGCGCGCCTGACGGCATCTTCTGATCGTCATTTGAAAAGAAAAAGGGAAGACGCAGGGGGCAGACATTCTGCCCCTTCTTTGCTTTAGATTTGCTCCGATTTTCCCTTCGGGTTCTCGGCCGCCCCGTGCCGATCCCCATTCAGTGCCTGCGGATTGGGGCAGATGCCACCCCGCGGCCGTCAAAACCAACCGTTTTCGTAAAGTAACAGCTTTACGGATCCATTTTGATCTTGTAAAAATTCCCGACTTTTTTGATTAGGAATATAGGAAATGCTGTCCTATCTGAGATTTCCCGTCCGTTTTCCATCAGGTGCACCGCATTTCCGGCGTGCATTGATTCTGTTCTGGGCGCTCGACGCGCTTATGATCGCGGCCTTCATCATCGCGCGGTTCATGGTCTTCTTCGGCGTAATCGCCTTCGTGCCGCGTTGGCTGGGCATTGCAACAGAGTACTCTGCTCCCGAAAGTTTTAACTATTTCAAATGGTTCATCTGTGTCGCCTGTCTTGCGGTCGCGTGGTTCCGATTTCGTGTGAATATCTTCTCCTGCCTCGCAATCCTGTTCGCCATGGTCTTTGCCGACGACCTTTTCCTCGGTCACGAAACGTTCGGGCAGATCCTGCATGACGCCATCAACATCCCACCCACCCTCGGGATCGACGGCAAGCAGATCGGCGAAATGGTCATCTTCGGCTGTATGGGCGTGATCGCGTTGTTGCTGATCGCGCTGGGATACCGGTATTCGCCGAATGCCTTCCGATCCTTCGCGCATGTGTACCTGATGGTGGTCTTTCTGCTGGGTATTACGGGTGTCTTGTTCGATGGTATCCACCACATGGCCAGCAATCTGCCAAACAGCCGCATCGTGACCTTGATGCGATTGGCACTGACCCTCATAGAGGACGGCGGCGAGATGATCCTGGCGTCGCTCGCCGCGGCCTATGCCGTTGGGGCCGCATTCATGACCGACAGGGGTGATCAGCCCTCTTCCGACAAGAGTCCTGCAAGGCCTGACCGATAGTCGGGATAGGCGAGCGTGACGCCAAGGTCGCGTTTGATCCGGCCATTCGCCACCCGCTTCGATTCCGCGTAGAAGCTGCGAGCCATCGGGGTCATATCAGCCTCGTCGTATGGCACTTCCGGCGGCAGTGGCAGTCCCAGCAGCCGGGCGGCCTCGGCCAGCACATCCTCGGGCGGCGAGGGGTCGTCATCGGCGACGTTGTAGATCGCGCCGGGATCGGGCCGCGCGATGGAGGCGGCAAGGACCGCCGCGATATCCTCGACATGGATGCGGCTGAAATACTGGTTTGGCCGGATGATCCGGCGGGCGGTGCCGTTCTTCACCTTCTCGAACGGGCCGCGGCCGGGGCCGTAGATTCCCGCAAGGCGGAAGATGTGCAGCGGGAGACCTTCGCGTTCTGCCAATGCCTGCCACTGGCTTTCGGCCAGCACCCGGACGCGGCCGCGTCTGGTGCCCGGGGTCAGCGGCGTCGTCTCATCCACCCAGCCGCCTTGATGGTCGCCGTAAACGCCGGTCGTCGAGAGATAGCCCACCCATTTCAGATGCGGCGCGGCCTCAGCGATTGCATCGCTGTAATTCGCGAGAATCGGGTCGCCGTCATCCCCCGGCGCGATGGAGGCAAGGATATGGGTGGACCGCGCAATTACGGGGCGCAGGTCTTCGCCCGGCCAAAGAAGGGCGTCGATACCCTGCTTTTGCATCCGGTCTGCCTTATCGGCCCTTCGGGTCGTGCCGATGATGGTCCAGCCGGCCAGTCGACGCGCAAGGGCGGCGGCGGAATAGCCATGGCCGAGGGAAAGGAGTGTTCCGGTCATGGCGCGACTATTCCGGCTCTGTCCGGCGGGTGCAAGGTAGCAAAGCGTTACAAAAGTTACTTTGATAAGACAATTTCGTAACGTATTATCGAGCATCGGATGGAGGCGCGCATGTATTCCCAGGGATTGATCGGGGCCGACGGTCGGACCAGCGAGACAGAGGACTTCCTCGCAGACTTTCAGGCCCGCATCGACGCCGAGGAAAAGATCGAACCGAAGGATGCGATGCCCGAGGGCTATCGCCGGACCCTCATTCGCCAGATCGGCCAGCACGCGCATTCCGAGATCGTCGGCATGCTGCCCGAAGGCAACTGGATCACCCGCGCGCCCTCGCTGAAACGCAAGGCAGCCCTGCTCGCCAAGGTGCAGGACGAAGGGGGGCATGGTCTTTACCTTTATTCCGCCGCCGAGACACTGGGCGTGACGCGGGACGAGATGACCGAAGAGCTTCTGGCCGGGAAGGCCAAATATTCCTCGATCTTCAATTATCCGACGCTGAGCTGGGCCGATATCGGCACCATCGGCTGGCTGGTCGATGGCGCGGCGATCATGAACCAGATCCCGCTTTGCCGCTGCTCCTTTGGCCCCTATGCGCGCGCGATGATCCGCATCTGCAGGGAGGAGAGTTTTCACCAGCGGCAGGGCTACGAGATCATGCTGACCCTCTGCCGCGGGACCGAGGCGCAGAAGGCGATGGCGCAGGATGCGCTCGATCGCTGGTGGTGGCCAAGCCTTATGATGTTCGGGCCGCATGATGGTGACAGTTCCCATACCGAACAGTCGATGGCGTGGAAGATCAAGCGGTTCTCGAATGACGAGTTGCGCCAGAAATTCATCGACGCGACCGTGCCGCAGGCGGACTATCTGGGGCTGAAAGTGCCGGACCCGGAGATTCGCTGGGACGAGGCGCTCAATGGCGGCAACGGCGGCTATCGCCACGGCCCCATCGACTGGGACGAATTCTGGCGCGTGGTGAAGGGCGAGGGCCCGATGGCCCGCGACCGGATCTCGGCGCGGCAGAAGGCTTGGGATGACGGCGCGTGGGTGCGCGAGGCGGCCTTGGCACATGCGGCAAAACGAGCGGCGCGAAAGGTCGCGGCGGAGTAGGACCGCCGCCCGGGGGTTTCACACCCCCGGACCCCCGTGAGGTATTTTCTGCAAGATGAAAGGGCAAGAGATGGCAGAGACACCGCTTTGGGAAGTGTTCATCCGGCCCCGGAACGGGTTGGCACACAAGCATGTCGGCTCGCTCCATGCGGCCGACGCGGTCATGGCCCTGCAGGCGGCCCGCGACGTCTATACGCGGCGCGGCGAAGGCAATTCGATCTGGGTCGTGCCGTCGGCGGCGATCACGGCATCCGACCCCGGCCACGCCGATGAAATGTTCGACCCGACCGGCGACAAGATCTATCGCCACCCGACCTTCTACGACATCCCCGACGAAGTGGGGCATATGTAATGGGGCACGAGGGCCTTCTGGAGATCGCCGACGATTGCCTGGTGCTGGGCCACCGCCTTTCGGAATGGTGCGGCCATGCGCCGATGCTGGAGGAGGATCTGGCGCTGCCGAACTTGGCCTTGGACCTGATCGGAGTGGCCCGGGGGCTTTATGAGCGGGCAGGGGCGATCGAGGGTGCGGGGCGAGGCGAAGATGACCTGGCCTATTTCCGGGGCGAGCGGGAGTTCCGCAACTGCCTGCTGGTCGAGCGTCCGAACGGGGATTTCGCCCAGACCATGCTGCGCCAGCTCTATTTCTCGGCCTTCATGGAGCCCTTCTGGCGCGCAGCCGCCGGATCATCGGATGAGGTCGTGCGGGGCCTTGCCGGGAAGGCGGCCAAGGAGGTCGCTTATCATATCCGCCATGCAGGCGAATGGGTGATCCGGCTGGGCGACGGGACGGAGGAGAGCGCCGCGCGGATGGCGCGCGCGGTCGCGGCGCTGCACCGCTATACGGGCGAGTTGTTCGAAAGCTCGCCTGCGGCGCAGGCCGCGGAAGCGGCAGGCATGCTGCCCCCGCGCGCCGAGATGCGGGCCGAATGGGACCAAGTCATCGGAACAGTGTTCGCAGAGGCAGGGCTGACGATGCCGCAGGGCGTCTTCATGCACAGCGGCGGGCGTGCCGGCCTGCATGGCGAGGATCTGGGCCACATGCTGGCCGAGATGCAGTCGGTCGCACGCGCCCATCCCGGGGCGGTCTGGTGATCGACCTGGCGAAAGCGGCTGAGGTCGCGGGCAATGTACCGGACCCGGAGATTCCGGCTGTGACGGTTGCGGACCTTGGGATCCTGCGCGGTGTTGAAGCCGACGGCGACCTTGCCGTCGTGAAGCTGTCGCCCACCTATTCCGGCTGCCCGGCGGTTCTGGCCATAGAACTGGCGGTTGACACAGCCTTGCGCGAGGCGGGTATCCGCGCGCGGGTCGAGCGGGTGCTGGAACCCGCATGGACGACCGACTGGATCACCGAGGAGGGGCGCGACAAGCTGTGGGCCTTTGGCATCGCGCCGCCGGTCGCGGGCGGCAAGGCCGCACTGTTCGCCGCGCCTGAGGTGGCCTGCCCGAGCTGTGGATCTGCAGCGACGGAGCGGGTCAGCGAGTTTGGCTCTACTCCGTGCAAGGCGCATTACCGATGCACGGGCTGTGGCGAGCCCTTCGACTACTTCAAATGCATCTGAGGGGCTTTCATGGCGTTTCATGAACTGGCGATCCGGGAGGTCTGCCGCGAGACGGCCGAGGCGGTGCGGCTGGTATTCGACGTGTCCGAGGCGATGCGAGAGACCTTTGCCTTCGCACCGGGCCAGCATCTGACGGTCAGGGCCGAGGTCGCGGGGGCGGATGTCCGGCGGTCCTATTCCATCGCGACGGCGCCGGGGGGCGATCTCTGCATCGGCGTCAAGCGGATTGAAGGTGGCGTGTTTTCCGGGTTCGCGCAGGACCTGCGCCCCGGCGACCGGTTGCAGGTCATGCCGCCGGAGGGTCGTTTCATCTGGCGGGGAGAGCGTGATGTCCTCCTGATTGCTGCCGGGTCAGGCATTACACCCATGATGGCTATCGCATCGGCTGCACTGGCGGATGGCGGGCGGGTGACGCTGATCTATGGCAACCGGTCCGTCGACACGATCATGTTCCGCGCCAGCCTCGACGCGCTGAAGGACCGCTATCTGAATTGCTTCACGCTGATCCATGTGCTTAGCCGAGAGGCGCAGGATGTCGACCTGCTGAACGGACGGATCGACGCCGCAAAGATCGCTGCGCTTTCTAAGGCTGGGGTGATCGACACCGCCAGTTCTGACGCTGCTTTTCTTTGTGGACCGGGCGGGATGATTGAGGCTGTGACGGTGGCATTGACCGGCCTTGGCGTTGCGCCGGACCGGATCCATCAGGAACATTTCACCCCTTCGGGTGAAACCCCGCATGCGCCCTCGCAGGCAGCCGAGAAGGCGGCGGCAAAGGGCGTGGCGGTAGAGGTTCTGCTCGACGGGCGGCGCAGGCAGTTCCGCTATGAGGATGGCGATACCGGCATCATCGATGCCGCCGCACGGCAAGGGGTCGACCTGCCCTGGTCCTGCCATGGCGGCATGTGCTGCACCTGCCGCTGCAAGGTGGTCGAAGGCCGCGCCGAGATGGCCGTGAACTATTCGCTTGAGCCGTGGGAACTGGAGGCAGGATTCACACTTGCGTGCCAGTCCCGTCCCCTCACCGACAGGCTAGTGCTGGATTTCGATGCCGCCTGAGCCGCAGGCACTCAGACCGTGTGCAGGTAAAGGTCGTAATCCACCTCGGATATCGTGCGTGCGACACGGGCATATTCGGCGGCCTTCACGGCGGTGAAGGTCCGGTGCATATCCTCGCCCAATGCCGCTTTCAGGAAATCCGACCCCTGCGCCGCCTCGATCGCGGATTTCCAGTCGCGCGGGATGGCCGGTCCATCCGGGTCATCGGCATAGCCGTTGCCGGTGGTCTCCGGACCGGGGTCCATCTTGTTGTCGATGCCGTGGAGGATGCCCGCCAGAACGGTCGCCGCCACCAGATAGGGATTGGCATCGACGCCCGAGGGGCGGTGTTCGATCCGCCTTGCCTTCACATCGCCTGCGGGCACCCGCAGGGCAACGGAGCGGTTGTTGACGCCCCAGCTTGTCGAAACCGGCGCATAGCTCTGGTTGGCGAAGCGGCGCCAGGAATTCAGATGCGGCGCGAAGACCAGCATCGCCTCACCCATCGTCGCGCGCAGGCCGCCGAGCGCGTGGAGGAGCGTGTTTGTCCAGCCTTCTCCCGGCTTTTCGGCAAAGACATTCTCGCCCTTGTCGTTCATCAGCGAGACGTGGAAATGCATGCCCGATCCGGCATAGTCGGCGATGGGCTTGGCCATGAAGCAGGCGACGACCCCATGCGCCCGCGCCTGCGCCCGGACGATCCGCTTCAGCCGCATCAGGTCGTCGGCTGCCTGCATCACGTCCTCGCGGTAATGCAGCGTCAGTTCGTACTGGCCGGGCGCGTATTCCGAGATCATGGTTTCCGCCGTGATCCCGGCCTTTCCGGCGGCGGCGTAGATGTCGGAGAAAAGGGGCAGCATCCCGTGCAGGTGGTCGACCGAATAGACCTCGGTCTTGTGGCTGCCGCGGCCGTCGAGCACATCGGCGGCGGGGCGCACCTTGCCGTCGGGACCGCGATCCTTGGCCAGAAGGAAAAATTCCAGCTCGAACGCCCCGGCGGGTTTCAGGCCCCGCTTCGCGAAGGCTTCGACCTGCCGTTGCAACGCATGGCGGGGGTCCGAGGTCATCGGCCGCCCGTCAAGCTCGTAAAGCGACATCAGCACTTCGGCACGCGGTGGGGTGGTGTTGTGCAGGGCCTTGAGCGTGCCGGGAATGGGCCACGCACGCAGGTCGCCATCGCCCTGATCCCAGATGAGGCCGGTTTCATCCACATCCTCGCCGCAAATATCGAGACCGAGGATCGAGATCGGCATATGCCGCCCGGACTTGTAGAGCGAGGGCAGTTCGTGCCGCCGGATGATCTTGCCGCGCCCGATGCCGTTGGAATCGTGGAGTACGATGTCCACGGCCTCGATTTCGGGATGGGCGGCCAGAAAGTCTTCGGCCTCGGCCAGGGTCGCGCCCGAGGGGCAGGTATTGGTCATGATATCCTCAGGCAAAAAGTTCGGTCAGGATGGCATCGAAGGCGGCGATGAGGCGGTCGATCTGGCGTTTCCGGGTCGCCGGGCTGACCAGCATCATGTTGTGAAAGGGCGCGATCAGGCAACCGCGATTGAGCAGGGCGGTGTGCAGTGTTGCCTCGACCTCGGGCATATGCGCCAAGCCTGCTTCAGTACCGTTCTTCAGCGGACCGGGGGCGCAGATGAACTCCACCCGTGCGCCGACCCGGACCACATGCCAAGGCGCACCGTGTGCCTCAATCACCCGTTTCAAGCCTGTCGAGAGCCGTTCAGCACCCTTTTCCATATGGGTATAGTTCTTTGCCGTCATCACGTCGGATAGGTTTGCCTCCAGGCAGGCGAACTGCATCGGGTTGGCAGACAAAGTCGTGCCCATCCCGGAATGACCCGAGGCGCGACCGGCATTGTAGCGGATGTAGGCTTTCGCGAGCTTCGGCCGCAGTCCCCAGACAGCGGTCGGCATCCCGCCTGCCACGCATTTGCCGACGACAAAGATGTCAGGATTCAGACCGTGAACCGCGGTGTAGCCGCCAAGCCCCGAGGAAATCGTGTGCGTCTCGTCAATGATCAGCAGTGCGCCGTACTGGGTGGCAAGCTCGCGCAAGCCCGAATGGAAGCCCGGATCGGGCAGGACCATGCAGGAATTTGTCATGACCGGCTCAGTCAGGATCGCGGCGATCTCACCTGACTTCAGCGCGGCCTCGACGCTGGAAAGGTCGTTGAACTCGGCGCAGGCGGCGAGTGTCGTCAGATCGGCGACCTGCCCGGTCAAGCCGGGGCGGGTGATCGTCCGACCGTTCGAAAGCTCGACCATCGCGTCATCGACCGTGCCGTGATAGCAGCCGTTGAAGACCAGAACCTTGGGCCTGCCCGTCACCGCGCGGGCGACCCGGATCGCAAAGCGGTTGGCATCGGTCGCGGTCGTGGCGATCTGCCATTTGAAATCGCCGAAGCGCTTGGTCAGCAGGCGCCCGGCCTCCAACGCGGCCTTGGTCGGCAGCATATA
>JAUIDM010000055.1 GCA_030428915.1 Alphaproteobacteria bacterium
ACTCGTGCCTGTCAAGCGGGTGATCGACTACAACGTGAAGGTTCGCGTGAAAGCGGACGGATCGGGTGTCGATCTTGCCAACGTGAAAATGTCGATGAACCCGTTCGACGAGATTGCCGTGGAAGAGGCGATCCGCATCAAGGAACGCGGTGAGGCTGAAGAGATCATCGTGGTCTCCATCGGCGTCAAGCAGGCGCAGGAAACGCTGCGCACGGCGCTGGCCATGGGGGCCGACCGCGCGATCCTGATCGAGGCGGCCGATGACGTGCACACCGATATCGAGCCGCTGGCCGTCGCCAAGCTGCTGAAAGCCGTGGTCGAGGCCGAAGGCCCGGGTATCGTGCTCTGCGGCAAGCAGGCGATCGACAACGACATGAACGCCACCGGCCAGATGCTGTCCGCACTTCTCGGCTGGAGCCAGGCGGCCTTTGCCTCCGAACTGAAGCTGGAAGGCGACAGCGCCGTCGTGACCCGCGAGGTCGATGGCGGTCTGCAGACGATCAAGGTCAAGATGCCCGCCATCGTGACCGTCGACCTGCGCCTGAACGAGCCGCGCTATGCCTCGTTGCCGAACATCATGAAGGCGAAGAAGAAGCCGCTGGAGGAAAAGACCGCTGCCGATTACGGCGTCGACGTCTCTCCGCGCCTGACCATCGTCAAGACGGCGGAACCGGCGGGCCGCAAGGCCGGCGTCAAGGTGGGCTCGGTCGACGAGCTGATCGCGAAACTCAAAGACGAAGCGGGGGTGATCTGATGGCTGTTCTTCTCCTGGGTGAAGTGACCGACGGCCAGCTGTCCGTCGATGCCACCGCGAAGGCGCTCACCGCCGCCAAGATGCTTGGCGACGTAACCGTGCTCTGCGCCGGTGCCAAGGCCGCCGATGCGGCTGCGGAAGCGGCGAAACTCGACGGCGTCAAGAAGGTGCTTTGCGCCGAGGACGCGTCGCTCGGCCATCGCCTGGCCGAACCGACGGCGGCGCTCATCGCCTCGCTTGCCGGTGACTATTCGCACATCGTCGCGCCTGCGACGACGGACGCAAAGAACGTGCTGCCGCGCGTGGCGGCCCTTCTCGACGTGATGGTGATCTCGGATGTCTCGGGCGTGGTCGATGCCGACACGTTCGAACGGCCGATCTATGCCGGCAACGCGATCCAGACGGTGAAGTCGTCGGACAAGGTGAAGGTCGTTTCGATCCGGACCTCGACCTTCGATCCCGCCGGTCAGGGCGGTTCGGCCTCGGTCGAAACGATCGGCGCCGCTGCCAATCCGGGCCTTTCGGAATGGGTTGAGGACAAGGTCGCGGCCAGCGACCGTCCGGAGCTGACCTCGGCCGGGATCGTCGTCTCGGGCGGTCGTGGCGTCGGCTCCGAAGCCGACTTCGCGCTGATCGAGAAGCTCGCCGACAAGCTCGGCGCCGCTGTCGGCGCCTCGCGCGCCGCCGTCGACTCGGGTTACGCCCCGAACGACTGGCAGGTCGGCCAGACCGGTAAGGTCGTCGCCCCGCAGCTCTATGTCGCCATCGGCATCTCGGGTGCGATCCAGCATCTTGCGGGCATGAAGGACAGCAAGGTCATCGTTGCGATCAACAAGGACGAAGAGGCGCCGATCTTCCAGGTCGCCGATTACGGCCTCGTCGCCGACCTCTTCACCGCCGTGCCGGAACTCACCGAAAAGCTCTGAGGCGGCACATGAACAACGGAAGGGCCCGCCATCCGGCGGACCTTTTCTTTTTTGAGGTTGTTTAAGGCTTCAATAACCTCTTCATGACCGGGGCGAGGGCATCGGCCACCTCCTCATGCACCCGAGGCCCCGGCATGACGGCGGCTGCGGGCGCTTCGAGCGGTGCAAAGAGCATTCCCTCGGTGCCAGCCCTGCGCGACGCATCGCTGGGCATGACGCAAACAAGCTCGGTCGCGTACGGCCGGACCGCCGCGATCATGTCTGCATCGACCATCAGCGGATCGTACCCCAGCCCATCACCGGAATCGCGGCCGTCTTGGCTGATCCACAACAGAACCGTCTTGCCCTTGATCTTCTGAAGAAGCACCCGCATGCGCGCGACCCATGCGGCTTTCAGCTCCCCCTCGACCAGCGCGTATTTCTCCTCCGAAACGGCTTTGAGGGCCGACAGCATGTGCCGGGTGAAATGGAACTCGGTAAAATCGATCTCCCGGAAGATTGTCTTCATAAGGTTCGACGCCCGCAGGAAACGGTCGTTGCGTCTGGGGTGGACGGCATAGAACCGGTTCGACATGTTCTGCGCGCCCATGATCTGGATGACCGTGACACGGGCTTTTGAGCAGGCATCGATGAGCTCGGGCTCCCCGGAAAAGACATCGGCGCCGGCATTCATGTAGCCGAAATTCACGACCGGCAGCCCGATCTGTGCCTCGACTAGCGCGGGGAAAGGCTCGGCCACGAATTTCCCGTAGGTTTCCGTCCCCCCCAGAACGGCGGCATAGGCGCCTTCCAGTTTCCTCTTCGGTCCCCTGAAGAGAAGCTTAGATTGCCCGTAACGGCACGGTAGATAGTCAAGCGCACTTTCGCCTGCAAATTCATAGGCCATTGGTTCCCACCCTCCAATTGAATCACCCGGGGCCGAATCTGACTTGCGATCCTTGCCAAATGGCTAATGCTCAAATTCGATTGGTTCGCCGCGCCCTGCGCTTATGCCTTGCGCCCGGTGCGCAGCGATGCCTATGGTCTTTCGCAAATGGAAAGCGAGGATCGGGCAATGGACATCAATTCGGTCGGTATCGTCGGCGCGGGCCAGATGGGCAACGGCATTGCCCATGTCTTCGCGCTTGCGGGTTTCGACGTCCTGATGACCGATATCAACCAGGATGCGCTCGACAAGGCCGTGGCACTCATCGAGCGCAATATGGACCGTCAGGTGAGCCGCGAAAAAATCACCGAGGCCGAGAAATCGGCGGCGATGGCCCGCATCAAGACAACGCTCAAACTGACGGATCTGGGCCAGACCGATCTTGTGATCGAAGCCGCGACCGAACGCGAAACGGTCAAGCAGGCGATTTTCGAGGACCTTCTGCCGCATCTGAAGCCTGAGACGATCCTGACCTCGAACACCTCCTCGATCTCGATTACCCGGCTCGCCTCGCGCACCGACCGGCCCGAGAAATTCATGGGCTTCCACTTCATGAACCCGGTGCCCGTCATGCAGCTCGTGGAGCTGATCCGGGGCATTGCGACCGACGACGCCACCTACCGGGCCTTGCTGAAGGTCGTAGAGAAGCTGGGCAAGACCGCCGCCTCGGCCGAGGATTTTCCTGCCTTCATCGTCAACCGCATCCTGATGCCGATGATCAACGAGGCCGTCTATACGCTCTACGAGGGCGTTGGCAGCGTGAAGTCGATCGACGAGTCGCTGAAGCTTGGCGCGAACCACCCGATGGGACCCTTGGAACTGGCGGATTTCATCGGGCTCGATACCTGCCTTGCGATCATGAACGTGCTGCATGAGGGGCTCGCCGATACCAAGTACCGGCCCTGCCCGCTGCTCACGAAATATGTCGAAGCGGGATGGCTCGGGCGCAAGACTCAGCGCGGCTTCTACGACTACCGTGGCGACGTGCCGGTCCCGACACGGTAGCGGCATGGCTGCCTGCGGACCGGCGCGTTCCGGTGCGAGGTCATAGCCGCTGAACGGAACCGGGCGTCGGATGGGACCGTCATGTCAATGCTCTTGATCGTCTATCATTCAAGAACCGGCGGTAGCCGGCAGATGGCGGAAGCCGCTGCCGAGGCGGCATCGGCCGAAACCCTGACCTCACTTAAAACTGCCGATCAGGCTGGTCCCGAGGACGTTCTTGGCGCCGAGGGCTACATTTTCTGCGCGCCGGAAAACCTTGCCGCGATATCGGGCGTGATGAAGGATTTCTTTGACCGCTGTTATTATCCGGTACTGGGACGGATCGAAGGACGGCCCTACGCCCAGATGGTCTGTGCGGGCTCGGACGGAGAAAACGCAGTACGCCAGATTGCGCGGATTGCCCTTGGCTGGCGTCTGCGAGAGGTGCAGGAACCGCTGATCGTCTGCACCCATGCCCAGACACCGGAACAGATTCTGGCCGAAAAGACGATCCCGGAACCGGATTTGGCCAAGTGCCGTGACATAGGCGCGGCACTCGGGGCCGGGCTGAGCATGGGCATGTTCTGAGCTGCCTTGGGGCGGAAGGCGCCGCGTCTGCCAAACACACCTTCACCGCCATCACGGCCGCGGCGACCACGTTGACCGCCGCCGACCGCATCAGGATGAAGGATGGCACGACGCCCAGAACGCTACCGGCGGCATCCCTCTTGCGACGCCGCTTCCGGATTGAACGTGTACAGAGCGGCTATCCGCCCAGCGCCAGCGTGGTTTCTCTGAGCCAGGAGAGCAGACCGCGGGGGTCGCCCGCGCGTGCCTTCAACTCGTCGGGGGTGATAGGGTTGCCGATGACCGGGGCCTGCGGCTTGTAGAGTGCGCAGCGAATCTCGTGCAGCAACAGACCCTGACGGAACGTCGCCGAAATCTTGTCTGCGATGTGGTAAAGCCGCGTGTTCTGGCCGGGAAAGAAGATCGGCAGCACCGTCGCGCCGGACCGCGTCACCATCTTGGCGGTAAAAGGATTCCATTCCGGCTCGATCACCGGGCCGAACATCGTCTGGCTGGTTGCAACCTTGCCCGCAGGAAAGAGGATGATGACGCCATTCTTCCTGAGATGCTCCATGCAGACATTGCGCATCTCCAGGCTTTGCTCGCGGGCATTCTCCTCGTGCGGGAAGGGCACGGGAAGCATGAAATCCTCGATCTCGGGAATACCGGTCAGAAGCGATCGGGTCAGGATCTTGTAATCCGTACGCACCCGCCCGATCAGTTCCCCCATGATCAGCCCGTCGACAAGACCATGCGGATGATTGGCGACGACGACCAGCGGCCCCTCCTTGGGAATACGCGCGATCTGCTCTGCAGGAGTCAGGATATCGATCCCCATCGCCTCGACAGCCTTGGTGAAGAACGGCTGACCGAACGGCACGCCCGAACGCTCGAATTGCCGGATTTTCCTGATCAGATGCACCTTGCCCGATGTCCACTCGATGGTGCGGATAACGGACGCCTTGAAGGGGCTTTTGAACGTGCCGGCATAAGAAAGACGCCGCATCTCGTAGGGTTTCGAGGCGGGTTTCGGAAGCTCGTTCTGTGGCTTGTCGTGCAGTATGCCGGGTTCCTCCGGTTTCGGGCCCGGTTGGCTCAGTAGTCTTCCCCGAAGCGGTTGGCAACAAGCGCTTCCAGCGCTTCAGCGAGTTTCGCTGCGTCATTGCCGCTTGTGCGGACTTCGATCACCGTGCCCTTAGAGGCCGCCAACATCAAGAGCCCCATGATGGAATCGCCCGAAACGCTCATCCCGTCGCGGCTGACCTCGGCGCTCGCGTCATAGTCCTCGACGACTTCGACAAACTTAGCCGAGGCCCGGGCATGAAGGCCCTTTTCGTTCACGATCTTCAGGCTGCGCGCCGTCGCGGTGTCAAATGTCATCAAGTCGCCTGTCCAGAACCAACGTAACAGTTGATGTACTTGCGCCCGGCGTCAAGCGCCGATGCGGCGGCCTCGGGCACGCTCAGATGGCGGGATTTCGCCAGCTTGATCAGCATCGGAAGATTGGCCCCGTAGAGAATCTGCCGATCCTCCTGTGCACAGGCATAGAGGCTGAGGTTGGAGGGCGATCCGCCGAACATGTCGGTTACCACGACGACACCATCGCCGCTGTCGACAGCGTCGGCGGCGGCACATATCTCCGCCTGCTTGGTGGCACGGTCATGATCTTCCTCGATCGCGATCGCGCGGATGCCCTGCTGCTTGCCCACGACATGTTCGACAGCGGAAAGATATTCCCGCGCCAAACCGCCATGAGCGACGATCACGATCCCGATCACGCCTTTTCACCTTGTACTGTATCCGGACCAGCACCGGCCCGCCGTTCCAGTTCCCGGTGCCTCTTAGACACCTGCCAACCGGCCTCCGCAAGCGATTTGACCATTTGTTCCGTAACGAAAACGGAGCGATGTTGCCCTCCGGTACACCCGAAACCGATCGCCAGGTGGCTTTTGCCTTCATCGACCTGCGCCGGCAGCAACAGAAGCAGCAGATTCAACACTTGTTCGAAAAACGCATTGAACCGCGGATCGGCCGCAACATGGTCGGCAACCGCCGGATGCCGCCCGTCGAGCGGTCGCAGGGAATCGTCCCAGTGCGGATTTCGCAAAAAGCGGCAGTCGAACATCATGTCGAGGCCACGGGGCACGCCGCGTTTGTAGGAAAAGGAATGGACGGAAACGGCAAGCCTTGTGGCCGCAGCCTTGCCGAACCAATGCGCGATCTCGGCTTTCAGGTCATGGGGCGACAGGTTCGTGGTGTCGATCAGCACCTCTGCACGGGCACGGATCGGTACAAGCAGGTCAATTTCGCGCTCCACCCCGGCCGCCGGCGCTTCTGCATTGGCCAATGGATGGCGGCGACGGGTTTCACCATAACGCCGGACCAGTTCGTCGGGCTGGCAGTCGAGATAGAGCACTTCCGGGGCCGCCTCGGGCAGCCGGGTCAACCGGTCGATGAGCTCAATCAGCGCGGTGGCCGAGAAATCCCGGTTCCGCACATCGATTCCCAAGGCAACGGGCCTGCCGAGCGGGGGGCCGTCCATCAGGCGCGGGATTAGGCTGAACGGCAAATTGTCGATGACCTCATAGCCGAGATCCTCCAGTGCATGGATCGCAGTCGACCGGCCTGCACCTGATGGGCCGGTCACGAGAACGATCCTCTGACCGCCCGCTACCGGATGTCCACCTTCCATTCCCCTCTCCGTCACGCTGCACGCCCCATTCTAAGATATTGCAGGATCGCGGCTGGAAAATGGGCGCTCTCGATCCTGTGAAGAAGGGGCAGATCGACACCCAGAACCGAATGGTGTCTCGGATGCGGCAGGCGTTCGCTTTCCGTATGCGCCAGATCGACCGCCAGCACCAGCCGGGCGGAGGGCGCGGGCACCGCGATCAGCAATCCGACTCCGCGCGCCTCGATGCGGCCCCGGATCGCTTCCGGCGCGGTTGCTTCCAGCGCGCCGTCCCGCAGCGCGATATCCGTCCGGTCGTCGCTGACCAGATCGCAGCCCAGCGCCATAAGTTGCAGAGCGAGCGACGACTTGCCGCTGCCCGATGGACCCAGGATAAGAACGCCCCGGCCCGACAGCGCGACACAGCCGCCATGCAGGTTCACGCGGTCAGCGCTGCGGGTCACACCGGCAGGCCCACGACGAAACGTGCGCCAAGGGGTTCCGAGGTTATGTCAGCATCCGTCGGCCGGATATTCTCGGCCCAGATCACACCGCCATGCGCCTCGACGATCTGCTTGGAGATCGCGAGCCCCAGCCCGGAATGCTCGCCGAACTGGCCCGGCGGCCGTTCGGAATAGAAGCGCTTGAAGATCTTCTGCAGCGCCTGATCGGGAATGCCCGGCCCGGTATCCTCGACGACGACCAGCACCCGGTTTTCACGTTTGCGCGCCCAGACCCGGACCGCGTCGCCTTCCTGACAGAACGAAATCGCGTTGGTGATCAGGTTGACGAAGACCTGCGCCAGGCGCCCTTCCAGACCGGTGAAAATGATCGCATTCGTGGGCAGATCCGAGATGAAGTCGACGCCCTTTTCGCGCGCCTCGTTGCCGAGGTGGTCGGTGATATGGGTAAGCATCTTGAGAAGGTTGAATTCCTCCTCTTCTTCTTTCACCAGTTCGCTGTCGAGCCGCGAGGCGTTGGAGATGTCACTGACAAGACGGTCGAGACGTCGGATGTCGTGGTCGATCACATCCAGCAGCTTCGCCCGCTGATCTTCGCGTTTGGCGACGCGCATCGTACCGACTGCCGAACGAAGCGATGCAAGCGGGTTCTTGATCTCATGCGCAACGTCGGCCGCGAACTGCTCATTGGCCTCGATACGTTCGTAAAGCGCCGTGACCATGCCCCGCATCGCGCCGGAAAGGCGGCCAATCTCGTCGGGTCGTGCGGTCAGATCGGGAATGCGAACACGGTTCGGGCTCATCTTTCGGGCGTTCTTGTCGCGGCCAAGTTCGGCGGCGGCGGCAAGGTCCGACAGCGGGTTGGCGATGGTAGAGGCCAGAACCAGCGACAGGCCGATGGAGACGATGATGGCGATCACGAACATCTGCAGCACCTGCTCACGCTCGACGCGGACAAGCTGGTCGATCTCTCCCGCGACCGATGTAATCGCGACGACCCCGATCACATCGGTGCCGCGGCGTACCGGCGTGGCGGCGGTAAAGATCGCATGGCCAGAGACATCGCGGCCTGTCCTAATCTGAGTTTCCCCGGCCAGTGCATCCGATACCAGTTCGCGGGCAAGCTCCTCCCCACCGCGGATCGGATCCAATTCGTTCGCAGGCGCAAGGATGCCCGCGATCCCTTCCCAGATCGTGTTCAGGATATCGGTAATCACCGTCGACCGGGGATCGCGGCGCAACCCGGCAACCGTCTCGGAAACGGGACGCTCCATACCGACGGTCGAAACGACGAGATTTTCCAGAGTATCGAAAACAAAAAGTTCTGCCCCGTCGGGCAGTTCGATGCGCTGAACGGTACGCAGCGTGTCGATCCCGTCGCCGCTGGCCAGGTTGACCGCGCCCTCGTTGGGCAACTGCGCCTCAAACACGTTGGCGATCAGCTGCGCCTCGGCGACCAGCCCCGATTCCCGCTGTAGAACGAGGCTGTCCCGGAACGGATTGAGATAGAGCACACCAGCGACAAGGACGATCATCGCCATCAGATTGAACGTAATGATCTTTCGCGCCAGCGGAGAGCGGTTGAGGGATATGAACCCACGCTTCTCACGCCCGGCACGAAGCTCGGAATCAACAATTCCTTCCGGCGCGGTCCAGTCCTCGCCTAGGACGACATCCGCGCGACGAGACTGTGTTTGATCGCGCAAATCGATCCTCGGCGTCACGCTCATTCTTCGTTGTAACGATATCCTATGCCATACAGGGTTTCGATGGCCGAGAAATCGTCATCAACCGTGCGCATCTTCTTTCTCAGACGTTTGATATGGCTGTCGATCGTCCGGTCATCAACATAGACCTGATCGTCATAGGCCACATCCATGAGCTGATCACGGCTTTTCACGAAGCCGGGCCGCTGTGCAAGCGCCTGGAGCAACAGGAACTCAGTCACGGTCAGCGCGACATCGCGGCCCTTCCAGGTCACCGAATGCCGAAGCGGGTCCATCGTCAGCGATCCCCGCGTCATGATCTTGGTTTCCTCGGTCGTTGCGACCTCGCCCGATTCAATCGCTTCCTGGCGGCGCAGAAGCGCGCGGATGCGTTCGACCAGAAGGCGCTGCGAGAAGGGTTTCTTCACGTAGTCATCGGCGCCCATGCGCAGGCCGAGAACCTCGTCGATCTCATCGTCCTTGGACGTCAGGAAGATGACCGGCATCGACGTCTTCTGCCGCAGCCGCTGCAGCAGATCCATGCCATCCATACGCGGCATCTTGATATCCAGAACGGCCATGTCCGGCATGCGCTTGTTGAACGCATCCAGCGCCGATTGTCCGTCATTGTAGGTCTCGACCTCGAATCCCTCGGCTTCGAGCGTCATGGCCACCGACGTCAGGATGTTCCTGTCGTCATCGACCAATGCGATCCTCGACATATTTGGTTCCTCTATTCTGCCCAACACACCATTGTTTTAATTGCATAGTCCATCTTCCTCAGCCGGGAAGCAACCGATATGTGCGAATCGGGCGCCGCGGCCGAATCAGGGACATCACAAAAAACCGGAGTTTGACCAATTTGCCGCAGTTTCGGGCATCGTTGACGTTTCGCCGCCGATCCGCAGGGCATGATTGCGCTAAACCGGCGATGGTGGCGCTAACCGAAACAAAGCCTTCTGTTCCTTGCTTTTGACAGCATGATATAGGGGCCGTGTCGGCCCCGGTCCGGGGGTTGACCGGCACCCCCGGCAGGCTGGGGTGTCTGTATTTTGACCCATGAACCGCCGCGCAACGGCATCGGGAGCATGCATATGACAAATGGACGGGTGAACCCCTCGCAACGCTTGGAAGATCAGGGCATCGCGGGGATCGGTAACGTCTATTACAACTTTCTCGAACCGGCGCTGATCGAGGCCGCGCTGAAACGCGGGGAAGGGAAACTGGGCAAAGGTGGCGCATTCCTTGCCACCACCGGCAAACACACGGGCCGGTCGCCCAAGGACAAATTCGTTGTCCGCACGCCATCGGTCGAAGACACGATCTGGTGGGAAAACAACAAGCCGATGTCGCCCGAGGCGTTCGACCGGCTGCATGCCGACATGCTGGCCCATATGAAGGGCCGCGACTATTTCGTCCAGGACCTCTATGCAGGCGCCGATCCCGAACATCGGCTGGATGTGCGTGTGGTGACCGAGATGGCCTGGCATGGCCTTTTCATCCGCCATTTGCTGCGGCGCCCCGAAAGGTCGGAACTGGATGATTTCATCCCCGAATTCACGATCATCAACTGCCCGTCTTTCAAGGCCGACCCGGCCAAGCATGGCTGCCGGTCCGAGACGGTGATCGCGCTCAACTTCGAAAAGAAGCTGATCCTGATCGGCAATACGGCCTATGCGGGCGAGAACAAGAAGTCGGTCTTCACACTCCTGAACTACATCCTGCCCGGCAAGGGCGTGATGGCGATGCATTGCTCGGCCAACCACGCCATCGGCGATCCCGACGACACCGCCGTTTTCTTCGGTCTCTCAGGTACGGGCAAGACGACGCTCTCGGCCGACCCGTCGCGCACGCTGATCGGGGACGACGAACATGGATGGTCGGATACCGGCACCTTCAACTTCGAAGGCGGCTGCTATGCCAAGACCATCAACCTTTCGGCCGAGGCTGAACCGGAGATCTACGCCACCACCTCACGCTTCGGCACGGTGGTGGAGAACATGGTCTTCGATCCCGAGACGTTCGAACTCGATTTCGAGGACAACTCGATCACCGACAACATGCGCTGCGCCTATCCGCTGGAGGCGATCTCCAACGCCTCGCCGACCTCGCGCGGTGGCCAGCCGAAGAACGTCATTATGCTGACCTGCGATGCCTATGGCGTGCTGCCACCCATCGCGCGGCTGACGCCGGCGCAGGCGATGTATCACTTCCTTTCGGGCTTCACGTCGAAGACGCCGGGGACCGAGGTCGGCGTGACCGAACCGATCCCGACCTTTTCCACCTGCTTCGGCGCGCCCTTCATGCCGCGTCGGCCCGAGGTGTACGGCAAGCTTTTGCAAGAGAAGATCGCGGGCGCAGGTGCTGCTTGCTGGCTTGTGAATACCGGCTGGACCGGCGGCGCCTACGGCACCGGCAAACGCATGCCGATCAAGGCGACGCGCGCGCTTCTGACCGCCGCGCTTGACGGATCGCTGAACGATGCTCAGTTCCGCAAGGATGCGAATTTCGGCTTTGAGGTTCCGGTCAGCGTGCCGGGCGTCGACGACCGCCTGCTCGACCCGCGTCAGACCTGGGCGGATGCGGCGGCCTATGACGCGCAGGCCAAGAAGCTCGTCGACATGTTCGCCGATAACTTCGCGCAATATGTTCCGTACATCGACGCGGAAGTGAAAGCGGCCGCGATCGGCTAAATTCCGGAACCGGTGGGGGCACACCGTCCCCCCGGGCTACATTGTTCTGGTGCACAACTAAAGCGTCAGTGCCCGCCGGACGAGATTCAGGCCGGTTATGGCCAGCACAACCAGCGTCCAGCGCCGGAAGCGCCGCGCGTCAAGCCGGTCCTGAATTGAAAACCCCATATAAAGCCCGGCCATCGCCGGTATCGTAAGCGCGGCTGAAAGCGGCAGCGTCGTCGCGTTGGCCACGCCCGAGCCAAGATGCGCGGCCAGAAGCATCGCCGAACCGATCATGTAGACCACACCCTGCACCCGCACATTTTCTCGCTTTTCCACATCGAGCGAGATCAGGAGCGCGATGGTCGGCGGCCCCCAGACACCGGAGATTCCGCCAAAGAAACCGCCGACGAGGCCGGTTGTGACCTCCGCCCGCCCCCGGTTCTTCGCATGAAAGCGCAGTTGCCACCCCGCAAGCTGCGTCACGGCAAAGGCGACAATGGGCAGGCCGAGCGTTGCCAGCATCACGGCCTGCGGCATCACCGGCACAAGCTGCGCCGCGAGGGCGATGGTGATACAAAGCGTGATCAGCAGCCGGCGATACTCCACCGTCGTGGCCCATGCCGCCTGCCAGCCTTGCCGCAGGGCTTGTGCCAGATTCGTGGTCAGCGTCGGCAGGATCAGCGCGGCGAGCGCCTGTTCCGCCGGCAGGAACGAGGCAAGGCCCGAAATCATGATCATCGGCATGGCAAAGCCGACCGCGCCTTTGACGATGCTAGCAAAGACGGTCACCGCCACCGCCATCAGGAAAATCGTCAGGTCCAGTCCAAACATCGTTACTCGCGGTTCTTTTGACTGCTATAGCGGGATTGGACGGCGGGCGCACCGCAAATCCTTAGCGACACTTTCGTACAGCCAGCATCCATTCTGCGAATTAATATTGCGCTGCAACTGCAAAATCGCTACGACGATGCAACCGCAGAATAGGAGCCGCCCCATGGCACATGACGGAGCCGACATGCCCAACGCCATCCTGCCCGATCTTCTCGATCTGACCGAAGCTGCTTTGCCGTCGGTCGAGGCGCTTCTGGCCGAGGCGAAGACCGGACTGAAGACGCGCGTCACGCGTGACGGCAGAGTCTCCGGCGCGGCGCTCGAGGAACACCAGTTTGCCGCCCATGCCCTGTCATGGCTGGCAACTTACGTCGAATCCCTGCGCCAAATGCGCGGCTGGGCGGGCCGGCTCTCCGAGACAGGGGCCTTGGGCGAGATGGAGGCGCTGATCCTCCAGATCGGCTTTGGCGAATACCTCGCCCAGATCGCGGGCGGCATCCCGATGAGCCAGGGCGAGGTGGCACGGCTCTCCGACCTCGGGTTGTCCTGGACGCCGGACGACGCAGCAGCCAAGCTGATCGCAGGCGGCAACACCCCCGCCGCGCGGGCGCGGCTTGTCACGCTCATGCGCGACAATCACGGGCGCGCGACCGTCGGTGCGACCGGTCTGGATGAAGATCTGGAAATGATCCGCGACCAGTTCCGCCGCTATGCCGAGGAACGCGTCGTGCCGAATGCCCATGACTGGCATCTGAAGGACGAACTCATCCCGATGGAGATCATCGAGGAGCTGGCGGAACTCGGCGTCTTCGGCCTGACGATCCCCGAGGAATTCGGCGGGCTTGGCCTCTCGAAAGCGTCGATGGTCGTCGTCTCGGAGGAACTCAGCCGGGGCTATATCGGCGTGGGCTCGCTCGGCACCCGCAGCGAGATCGCCGCCGAACTCATCCTTTGCGGCGGCACGCCGGAACAGAAGGCGCACTGGCTGCCGAAACTGGCGAGCGGAGAGATTCTGCCCACCGCCGTCTTCACCGAACCCAATACTGGCTCCGACCTCGGCAGCCTGCGCACCCGCGCAGTGAAGGACGGCGATGACTGGTCCGTTACGGGCAACAAGACATGGATCACCCATGCCGCCCGTACCCATGTGATGACGCTTCTGGCGCGCACCGATCCGGCGACGACGGACTATCGCGGCCTGTCAATGTTCCTCGCCGAAAAGACCCCCGGCACCGATGCCGAGCCGTTCCCGACGCCCGGCATGTCGGGCGGCGAGATCGAGGTTCTCGGCTACCGGGGCATGAAGGAATACGAACTGGGCTTTGACGGGTTCAAGGTGAAGGGCGAGAACCTCTTGGGCGGCGTGCCCGGTCAGGGCTTCAAGCAGCTCATGCAGACCTTCGAGAGCGCCCGCATCCAGACCGCCGCCCGCGCCATCGGCGTGGCGCAATCCGCCCTTGAGGTCGGCATGAAATACGCCGAGGACCGCAAGCAGTTCGGCAAGTCGCTGATCGAGTTTCCCCGCGTCTCGGGCAAGCTCGCGATGATGGCGGTGGAGATCATGATCGCCCGCCAGCTGACCTATCACAGCGCCTGGCAGAAGGACCACGACAAGCGCTGCGACCTCGAGGCCGGGATGGCGAAACTCTTGGGCGCCCGCGTCGCCTGGGCCTCAGCCGACAATGCGTTGCAGATCCATGGCGGCAATGGCTTTGCGCTGGAATACCAGATCAGCCGCATCCTCTGCGACGCCCGCATCCTCAACATCTTCGAGGGGGCTGCCGAGATTCAGGCCCAGGTCATCGCAAGGCGGCTGCTGGAGTAATCTCATCCCGGTTCCGGCCGTCGCCTCAGGGCAAAAAATCTTCGCCCGTGCCTGCAACCTAGGTCAGGCCGCCTCGGACGCAGTCTGACGCTTCTCCCCCAGTCTCGGATGCAGCCGCCCTGCAACTGCGACCATCGCGACGAGCCCCACGGACCCGGCAGCGAAGACGCCGGTGATGGGCGCGAACAGCAGCACGAGCCAGGCCGCACTGGGCGACAGGATGCCCGAGACGTCGCGGAAACTGGAATAGACCGCCGACATCTCGGTCCTCTCGGCGGGCTTCACTGCCATCAGGAAGGGCAGGCCCCCGAACGTGTCGAGCATCACGAGGAAGATCGATGCCGCGAAGAGAGCGACAATCGCGATCGGGGGCCAGACCTGACCGAATGCCGCCACAAGGAAGCAGGCCGCGCAAGCGCCAAACGTCGTCCGGATCGCCTGCCGCAATCCGCGCCTTTGCATCCAGCGCAGCATGAACGGCGAAAGGAAGAGGAGGGTGTTGGAGATGGAAAAGGCCACACTTGCGACCTTGTCGCCCAGCCCCTCCTCGATACAGAATATCGGCAGGTAGACGACATAGATCCACCAGCCGGTCGAACGCAGCACCGCGAAGAGCCAACCCGCGATCAGGCGCGGTTGCCGGAAGAACCGGCCGAGATAGGCGAGCGGATTTGGCGCGGGCGCGCGGGCCCGGGTGATCAGCTTGCCATTACCCAATCTCATGAACCAGAAGGCCGCGAGCAACGCCGCCGCGAAGCCCATTGCGATCAGGAAGGGCAGCGGCTCCCACCAGGTCCAAAGAAGGACGCCGATCACCGGCCCAACCGCCCAAGAGGCGGCACTGTAGAGCATCTTCAACGTCTCGCTGCGCCCCAGCTCATGCCGCGCGATGTAATCCATCACGTAAGCATTGGTGCAGATGAAGACGGTGACGGTGGCGAGGTTGGACGCAACCAGCGCCATCGGTGTCAGGATCGGCCCGCCGGTAATCGCACAGATGCCGCCGAGCAGATAGAAGCTTACGCCTCCGGTATAGACCCAGCGGCGCGGGACAAAGCGGCTGATCCAGGGCACCATGAGTCCCCACACCAGGGACGCGATCCCGGCAGCAAGGTAGATCAGGCTGACCGCAGCCGCATCCTCGGACAGCGCTCGGTAGAGCACGAGCGGCCAG
>JAUIDM010000453.1 GCA_030428915.1 Alphaproteobacteria bacterium
GCGACCGGCCCGGAGACCGGTTGGGTGCGGTTCGAGCGTGGCGAGATCGCCCGGCTGGTCTCGACCGGAAGGGTGGTGTTGGTCGATGTCACGGCGGATTGGTGCCTGACCTGCAAGGCCAACAAGGCGCTGGTCCTCGACCGCGATCCGGTGCGCTCTGCGCTGGCCCGGCCGGAGGTCGTGCCGATGCTGGCCGACTGGACCCGGTCCGACGACGCGATCACGCGCTATCTGGAAAGCTTCGGCCGCTTCGGCATTCCGTTCAACGCCGTCTATGGCCCTGCGGCGCCGGACGGCATCGTCCTTCCCGAACTGCTGTCGAGCGAAGCGGTGCTCGAGGCGATCGAAAGGGCGGGGGCGGTCGGGGCGACGGCTGCCGGCGGATGAGGATGGTCGGCCAGCACATCGATCAGGCTGCGGGAAGCTCGATCCGCACGGCAAGCCCGCCACCTGCCTGATTCTCCAGCGTAATGGTTCCGCCATGCGCTTGGACAATGGAGCGGGCGATCGAGAGGCCCAGTCCGCTTCCGCCGGTCTCGCGCGAACGTGACTTCTCCAGCCGGTAGAACGGTTCGAAAACCCGCTCGAACTCCGTCTCGGGTATCCCGGTGCCTTGATCGGTGACGATGATCTGGATCACGTTCCCCGCGTGTTGCGCGGTCACGGCGGCACTTCCGCCATAGCGAAGAGCGTTTTCAATAACGTTGCGCAGCGCCCGGCGCATTGCGCGCGGGCGGATGCGCACTTTCAGCCCCGATCCCGCCTCCAGCGCGAAATCCACCGCCATGTCGGTGCGAAGCTGTCTGAGGAAGGCAGCAAGATCGACCAGTTCGGACGGTTCGGATTCCGCCATGCCCCGCGCGAAGGAAAGCGTCGCCTCAACCATGTCCCGCATCTCGTCGATGGATGCGATCAGACGTTCGCGATCTTCGCCTTCCTCCACCATCTCGGCGCGCACCCGCATCGCGGTCAGCGGCGATTTCAGGTCGTGGCTGAGTGAGGCGAGCAGCCGGGTCCGGTCGGAAATGAAGCGGATGAGCCGGGACTGCATCCGGTTGAACGCCTCGGTCAGGTGCCGCACCTCTGAAGGGCCGCGGGCAACGAGAAGCGCGCCCGGCTCGCCGCGACCGAAGTCCTCGGCCGATGCGGACAGCCGGGTCAGCGGACCGGTGATCCGCGTCAGGATAAACCAGCAAGCTGCGATAAGGACAAGAGCAGCCGTCGCCACGAACGTGACCGCCTGCGCCCAAGGCCATTGCAATCGGGGTTTCTGAAACCGCGTCGAAACGTTGAGCCAGGTTCCGTCTGCAAGTGCGATCGCCAGCCGCATCTCGACGGTCGAAAGCGCGCCGCCCATCATCGCGCGATGCATCTGGGCCATGTCTGCAGGGACCTGCGTCATGTCGGGTGTTCCAGACGCTAGGTCGTGGAGTTCAACCCGGATCTCGCGCGGGGCGTCCGGAGCCATGAGGGCGCCGATACGATCCGCGAGGCCGCCACCATCCGAGTGATCGAGGTGATCGACCTCCGGCCTGTCCGACATGCTGAATTGCACGAAGGGAGAATTCGCGGCGCGCAGGATCGCAGAATGGAGACTGGCGGGCGCTTCATCAATGAGACGCGCGACATTGGCGGCACGCGCTGCGGCCTCCAGACCTTGCGCAGTGCGCACCGCGAGGCTCCGCTCATCGACAAAGAGCCAAAGGCTGAACGCCTGCGCGATAACGAGTGCGACAACGATCAGAAGGACGAGTTGGCCACGCAGGCTGTCCGGGAAATACCATTTCACGGCAGATCCCTCACATCCGTCGCAAGACAGTAGCCACCGCTTCGGACCGTGGTGATGATGGCGGGGCGACCCGGATCCGCTTCTATCTTTCGTCTGAGCCGGCTGATCTGATTGTCGATGGCCCGGTCGAACGCCTGCGCCGCACGCCCGGATGTGAGATCGAGGAGCTGCTCGCGGCTGAGGACGAGGCGCGGCCGTTCCAGCAGCACCGTGAGGAGCCGGAATTCGGCGGTGGTCAGGGCGGTCTCCGCGCCATCCTTTCCGATCAGCACCCGCCGGTCGGTATCAAGCTGCCAGTCCGCGAAGGCGACACGCCGTCCCGACAGCGCACCGGCGATGGGTTCCTCTGAGGTGGCGCGGCGCAGGATCGCCTTGATCCGCGCTAGCAATTCGCGCGGGTTGAAGGGTTTGGGCAGATAGTCGTCGGCGCCAAGCTCGAGCCCGACGATACGGTCAGTGTCCTCTCCGAGCGCTGTCAGCATGAGGATCGGAACCTTTCCCTCCGCAGAGAGTCTGCGGCAGACCGACAGCCCGTCCTCGCCGGGCATCATCACGTCGAGCACGATCAGATCGTATTGACCCGTCGCGAGCCTGGCGTCCATCTCCGTGGCGTCACGAGCAGTGCTCGCCCGCATGCCGTTGCGTTCGAGATAGCGGCTGACCGCATCCCGGATTTCGCGGTGATCATCAACGATGAGAATATGAGGCGCTTCGTTCATGGTCCCTATCTAAGCCGACAACAGGGCACGGTTCAGGAAAAATTGTCGCGTTTGGTGTCGTCCGCCGAACTTGCGACAGACGGTTACAAATCTCCGAGAGGCTCATATGGCGCTGCGGCACGGAACGGTCATATCTGCTTCATCGCAACCATGAACACGAGGTGCTGAAATGAAACGCAGATCAATTTTCGCAATTGGACTGATCGCGACCACGATCGCTGGCGGGGTGGCGTTCGCCCACGGCTCGGGCGGATTTGGAGGCGGAGCCGGTCCGTTCGCCGGTCAGGGCATGATGATGAACCAGCAGG
>JAUIDM010000454.1 GCA_030428915.1 Alphaproteobacteria bacterium
GCCGCTGGATCTACTGGAACATGAATTACCACGTCGAACACCACATGTTCCCGATGGTGCCCTATCATGCCCTGCCGCGCCTGCACGAGGCCATCCGGCACGACCTGCCCGCGGCCAATCCCTCGATCTGGGATGCCCACCGCGAGGCGCTTCCCGCGGTGCTGCGCCAGTCGCGCGAGCTTGACTATGCCTTCCGCAAGCCTCTGCCGCCTACGGCCAGGCCCTATCAGGAGCGCCCCGACCATGGCTGAGTGGATCCGCGTCTGCCCGCTTGACGAGATCGACCCCGAGGACGTGATCCGCTTCGACCACGCGGGACGCACCTTCGCCGTCTACCGGGCCGAGGATGGCACGCCCTTTGCGACCGACGGGCTTTGCACGCATGAAGGGGTGCATCTGGCCGACGGGCTGGTGATGGGCGACCAGATCGAGTGTCCCAAGCACAACTGCCGCTTCAACATCCGCACCGGGGCTGCGCTGCGCGTGCCGGTCTGCGTCAACCTGACATGCTGGCCCGCCCGGGTGCGAGACGGCCATATCGAGATCGAGGTGTGACATGGCCCGCAAGCGTCTGACCGTCGCCGACATTGCCGCGCTCAAGGGCAAGCGCCAGCTGACCATGCTGCGCATCTTCACGCTGGACGAGGCTGCCGCCGCCGAGGCCGCGGGGATCGATGTCGTCTCGCTGCCGCCCGAACTGGTGACCCATCCGCGCTACCGCGAGGTGGCGCCGTCACTCTTCTCGATGACCGGGGCCACGCATCTCGAGGCCGGCACGAGAGAGGACTACCTGCGCCGCGCGGGCGACCTGATCAACCGAGGCGCGGATGCGGTCTATTGCTCGGGTTCGATGCAGACGGTGGAGTATCTGGCGCGCGAATGGATCCCGGTCGTGAGCCATGTCGGGCTTGTCCCCGCGCGGGTGGGCTGGACCGGCGGCTACCGGGCGGTGGGCAAGACGGCCGACCAGGCGCTGGCGCTTCTGGACGAATGCCTTGCCTATGAACGCGCCGGGGCGATTGCCGTCGAGATCGAGGTCGTCCCGCCCGAGGTCGCGGCCGAGATCAGCCGCAGGATGAAGCGGCTGTCGCTGTGGTCCATGGGATCGGGCGGAGGTTGCGACGCGCAGTATCTCTTCGCGATGGATATCCTGGGCGAGCACAAGGGTCATATGCCGCGCCACTCCAAGGTCTACCGCAACTTTGCCGCCGAATATGACCGGCTGCAGGCCGAGCGCATCGCCGCCTTCACCGAGTTCAGGCAGGATGTGGAACAGGGCGCATTCCCGAGCGATCGCTATCTGGTGAAGATGGATGCCGCCGAACTGGCCGCCTTCCGCGCCCGGCTGCCGGGGGTCAAGTGACAGGCGGGGCGGCTCCGGCGCCGGTTCCCCTTGCGGCAAGCGCCGCGCGGCTGGTCTTCGACCCCGACTGCGGGATGATCCGCGAGCTGACCTTTGCCGAGGGCGGGCGCGACCTGCGGCCGATGCACAGGGTGCCCTGGGCCGGCGAGGCGATGCCCGAGGGCAGCCTGCCGCATCTCGCCCGGATGGAGGGCGACTTCTTCTGCGCTCCCTTCGCCACCGGGGGCGGAAGCGCGCCCATCCTGCATGGCTGGCCCGCCAACGGGCGCTGGTCAGTGCAGACGGTGGACACAGGCGCCCTTCAGGCGGTGCTGGATGTTCCGGTGCAGGGCGCAAGGCTGACTAAGGCGCTGCATCTGCGCGACGGGCATCCGTTCCTCTACCAGACCCATGTCTTCACCGGCGGCTCGGGCGCCATCTCGGTAGCCAACCATGCGATGATCTCGCTGCCCGAGGGCGGGCTTGTCGCCACCTCGGCCAAGTCCGGCTGGCAAACCCCGGCAGAGCCGCAGGAGAAGGACCCCGCGCGCGGAAGGTCCTGCCTTTCCTATCCGGCCGCCACTACCGACCCGCGCCGCTTTCCCGCTGCCGATGGCGGGATAGTCGATCTGACGGTCTATCCCTTCCGTACCCGGCATGAGGATTTCGTCATCGGCACCGAGGCGCCTGGCAGCCCGCTTGGCTGGACGGCCGTGGTGCGCAAGGGACGGGGCGAGCTCTATCTGTCGCTGCGCAATCCCGCGGTCCTGCCGATGACCATGCTGTGGCATTCCGAGGGCGGACGGGACTATGCCCCCTGGTCGGGGCGGCAACGGAACTGCCTTGGGGTCGAGGAAGGCAATGCGCCCGAGATGTCGGGGCAACCGCCTGCACTTGCGTTGGGTGGCCGCCTGCGTGTGGCCCATGCCATCGGCTGCATTGCCTGGCCGTCCGAGGCACCCGTCGCCGGCGTCGTTGCCTGGCCGGACAGCCTGACCGTCACCGCCATCACCGGCGAAAGCCGGACCGTGCCCTTTGACCCCAGCCATCTTGCAGATTGAAGGAGCCACTCATGCCCGCCAGAAACCGCGTCGTCGGCATCAACTTCGACCACATGCACATGGGCGACCTCTTGCGTCAGGTGCATGACCACCCCGAGGCGGAAATCGGGGGTATCTGCGACGCCGACCCTGCCCGCATGGCCACGGCCATCGCCAATTTTGCCATCCCTCCCGAAAGGGTCTTTACCGATGTGGCAGCGGCCATGGCGCAGAGGCCCGATCTGGTGATCCTCTGTCCCGCCACGGCGGACTGGAAACGGCGGTGCAAAATTAGGCCACGGTAGCGGCGGGATCGTCTGGCTGCGGGCGGAGTAAAATCCTGCCTGTTGATCGGCGCGCAATAAGGACCCCGCTACCGGGGTGATCGGCGTCCAAAAGGGACCCCTCCTGCGGGGCATGGGTCCATAGT